>CAZAYQ010000027.1:0-16307 GCA_964489345.1 uncultured Clostridia bacterium
AAAATATTATAGGGAAAACTCCCGATGAAATTATAAATTTAGGCATAAGCATGAGCTTTGTGCCTGAGGACAGATTAGGAATGGGGCTTGTGGGCTCTATGGACATGATAGACAACATGCTTCTTAAATCATACAAAAAAAATAAAGGTTTTATAATTGATAAGAAACCATCCAGGGACTTAGCTGAAGAGCTGGTTCATAAGCTCGGTATTATAACAGCAGGTGTCGAAACACCGGTTAGAATGCTGTCAGGAGGAAATGTTCAGAAGGTACTATTGGGAAGAGAAATTGAATCCGAGCCAAATGTCCTGATTACTGCATATCCGGTTAGAGGTCTTGATATAAATTCTTCCTATATAATTTATGATTTATTAAATGAACAAAAGAAAAAGAATGTTGCAATACTATTTATAGGGGAAGATTTGGATGTTCTTCTTGAGCTGTCCGACAGAATTATGGTTTTGTGCCACGGCGAAATAATGGGAATCGTGGATGCAGAAAATACTTCCAAGGAAGAAATAGGGCTTATGATGGCAGGAAAAAGCATGAAGGGGGATGACTCAGATGAATAGCAAAAGTCATGTGCCTTTTATCAGGACAGTAAAAATATCCGAACGTTCAAACAAGGACACAATAAAAATCAGGATAGCCGCTTTTATACTGGCACTTACGGCAGGAGGCCTCTTTATTTTACTTTTGGGCTATAATCCCCTGAAATTATACGGGACAATTGTATCCGGAGCATTCAGAAGCAAAATGGCAGCCCAGGCAACAATCAGGTTTATGATACCCTTGCTGATGACATCTTTAGGAGTGACCCTGGCATTTAAAATGAGATTTTGGAACATAGGTGCTGAAGGACAAATAATTGCAGGAGCCATTTGTGCTTCATATTTTGCTCTTTATCACGATAATTGGCCTCACTTCCTACTCTTGATTGTTATGTTTGCAGCAGGAGCTGTAGGAGGAGGACTGTGGGGATTAATTCCTGCATATTTCAAATCAAAATACGACACCAATGAAACACTTTTTACATTGATGCTCAATTATATAGCCCTTCATGTTATAACCTACCTCCGGGATGGTCCCTGGAAAGACCCGGGGTCTTCGGGATTTCCGAAAATCGCAAGATTTACCGCCAATGCCCAGATAGACAAGGTGCTTGGAGTCCACTTCGGCTGGATTATAGCACTTATTTTGGTTTTTTTAGTATTTATATACCTAAAATATACGAAGCACGGATATGAAATAAGCGTGGTTGGTGAAAGTAAACCGACTGCCAGATATGCAGGAATGGATGTTAGGAAGATAATACTTCGGACAATGATTATAAGCGGCGGCATCTGCGGAATAACCGGAATGGTTCAAGCAGCAGGTTCAGACATGACCCTGGCATCTTCTGTTGCAGGAGGAGTTGGATTTACTGCCATAATTGTGTCCTGGCTGGCATATTTAAATCCTTTCGGAATACTTCTGGTTTCCTTCCTCTTCAGCATCCTTGAAAAAGGCAGCAGCGTAATGCAGTCAACTTATGGATTATCAACATATTTTGCAAGCGTCCTCCAGGGAATAATACTATTTTTTATTTTAGGATGTGAATTTTTCATTAGATATAAATTTGTAATTACCAAAAAAGGAGGTAAATAAATGTTTATAAATTTCTTAATTGCTGCGGTATTTGCAGGAACACCTCTCTTGTTTGGTACAGCAGGCGAAATTATGAATCAAAGAGCAGGCCACCTGAACCTTGGAGTTGAAGGAATGATGGCCATGGGTGCATGTGCGGGCTTCATGGCGGGATATTTTTATGACAGTATTTTTATTGCCCTTTTTGCGGCTTTTCTGGCAGGTATGCTGGGCGCTTTGATTTATGCTGTTTTAACAATTACATTTATGGCAAATCAAAATGTTACGGGACTTACACTTGCAATATTCGGCGTAGGAATATCGAATTTTGCGGGAGAACTTATGCTGGTAAATTCCGCTTCATCTTCTTTGAAACTTCCCGGTCAGATAACTGCCCAGATTAGCAATCTGAACATTCCGGGCTTAAGCACCCTTCCGGTTTTAGGGCCCTTGCTTTTCCAATATAATATCTTTGTTTATTTAGGCCTGCTTATTGCTGTAATCTGCGGCATTTACTACAATTATACAAAAATAGGGCTCAATGTGAGAGCAATAGGTGAAAATCCCGGAGCAGCTGATGCAGCAGGAATAAAGGTAACAAAACTAAAATATATAAATGTACTTATTGGCGGGGGCATATGCGGCATAGGAGGTGCATACTGCTCCATGATAATAAACGGCGGCGTATGGATGAATAATCCGGTTAACGGCCAGGGATGGATTGCAGTTGCTCTTGTTATATTTGCCTCTTGGAGGCCCTTAAGAGCAATTTTCGGCTCATTTATATTCGGGGCATTCAATATTTTAAAATACTATTTTCCAAAAACAATTTTCACTTTTCCAAATGCGTTTTATGACATGCTTCCATTTATTATTACAGCCCTGGTACTGGTAATTACTTCGATAAGAAAATCAAGGGAAAACTCACAGCCTGCAGGCTGCGGGGTAAACTACTTCAGGGAAGAGCGCTGAAGATGGCCTGGAATTATTATAGTTTTATTTCCATATAATATATATAATAATGTATAATACTCTTTCAAAATCAAAAACTACTTGAAATGGAGGTATTATGAAAAAGATTATTCTTATCCTTATCTTGTCTTTTTTATTCACCGGCTGCTCTGCTGCATTTTCTGATGTTACTGAAATTGAAGCAGTAAATATGCAAACAGGCCATAATGCTGTAATCTCTATAGGAAGCAAGGATGCGGATATAATTTTAGATGCACTGAATAAGAAGGACAAAAGCCAAGACGATATTTCATCTTTGTTGAATTATGAAATAATACTCAAAAAAGACAAGGACAGGGAAGCTTATAAACTTTACTTTGACTTGGATAAGCAGGCTGCATATCTTGCAAAGGATGAAAGTGTGTATAAGATTAGGGACAATGCTGCCAGACCCTTGTTTTTGAGCGATGTGTTTTCTTATATATATGCTTCTGAAATTCATGATTCATATCTTGAGCTAAACGGGGAAAAAATAGTCCCTGATATTGAATACAAGTGGAATAGCAAAAATATTGGAGGACATTTTGTAAACAATCAAGGAATGCTGGCAGGAGAATATGAAAATAACAATATTATATCCCTGTCACAGGCAGATTTTATAGACATCAAACATGAAAGACAGCCGGATAATCAAACAATAAGAATTTATGACCAGGACAAAAGCTTAATTAATACAGGGAAAAATTTACCTGAGCTTTTAAGCACTGTAAAAAGAGACGGAGAATATCTGCTTGTATGTGAAAGCCAGTGGCATTACAAGGAAGACTCCATGTCTTATGGCAGCAGGATAATGAAATTTACTGCCTTCTTAGACATAGCTGCAGATATTAACATAGTTACAAAAGAAAACTATCCCGGAAATATATTGTTGATTTCTGTCGAAAATTTAAATGCGGACGAGAGCATAAAGCTGTATACGGAGGCTGTTAAAATCGACAATGATATTTATTCCTACAAGGATAAAAACTATTATTTGTTCCCCATAGACCTGTATACCCGGCCCGGTGACTACAGTGTAAAAGCTGTAGTGAATGAAGGTGCTGAAAATGAGTATGCAGTTGAAAAAACCTTGACTGTATCAAATAAAAATTTTAAAACCCAGTATCTTACTGTCAGCGAAGAAATGAATGAAACTAACAATGACAATACCGCAATTTATGAGTTTGTCCAGCTTGTGAAGCCTGCAAGAACAAAGTCTGCAAAAGAAAAACTGTGGGAGGGCACATTTGTAATGCCTGTTGAAGGAGAACTGACAACTGACTTTGCTGAAATACGATATGTAAACAATGAGCCTTCATCATCCAGACACTCAGGACTTGATTTGGCAGCCCCAAAAGGCACACCTGTCATTGCTCCCAATAACGGAAGGGTGACATTTTCCATGGAAGGGCTTCTTTCTCCCGGCAATACCATTGTCATTGATCACGGTATGGGAATTTTCACTTCCTACTACCATTTAGATACAATTGTAGCAGAAAAGGGAGACCAGGTTAAAAAGGGGGATATTATCGGGACTGTAGGTACTACGGGATTTTCAACAGGACCCCACCTCCATTATGCAGTAAGCATATATAATACTTATGTAAATCCATATCAAACTTTAAGCGGGATAATTGATTAGGAGTTAAAATGTGGGGGGACATTCCTTCAAAAGCTATCTGACAAAGTGTTACTCGACTTTGAAGGTGTGCTCCCATACCTTAATTTTCATTTGAATATATCCTTTGAAAAGGTAATCTTCCCCCTGTTTTGTATGAACTTATCTGCCATTATGCACTGGATGATCAAAACAACTCCCAGGCCGGCAATGATATCACCTATACTTACCACGAACCAGTTTCCTACAGGGATTATACTGCCTAAAAAGCCCAGGGTTGCAGTTTCCGAAGATGTATAAAACAATAACTTGCCTGCCTTTAACAGTTCAGCTGCTTCTTTGCCGTATATTTGTGCTGCAGCTTCAGGCGACAGGGGAAATTTAAATGTATTAGCTAAAAATGACAGCAAGTTTAAAGCAAGACCGGAAAGAGGAATAAACATAAACTTTATATGAATATTTGCTATTAAGAATAAACCGGTTAGAATCATGGAGCCAATAAGAAGTGCAGAATATAAAAATGAGTCATAGTCATACAAACCTAAATTTATAACAATAATGCCTAAGTAAAACAAAGCTGAAATGTAAATCAAAGGTCTGAAAGAGAAATTAACATATGATAATCTGCTTAGCTTTCCTTTTCTTATAAAGCCTATGATTATTCCTAATACTAACGCTTCAAGAAACATTTCCCGCCTCCGTTTTGTAGAGTTATAATAATTTTACAATATATATTAAATTTTTGCAACTTTTATTTGACAAAAAATGCTATTATTTGAAGTAAGAAGTTAAATTACATTTCTTTAAGTATATGCATTTGACATGTATTTTATAAAGTTTTCATTAATAAATGAATATTGACGGGCTAGGCTAACTATGTTATTATTCTTGTAATTATTAGTTTTAGGAGGATTACACTTTGTTAGAAGAAGACTCGCTATGGGGTCCGCTGATTTTACAAATTGTTTTATTATTTATAAACGCTGTTTTTGCATCAGCAGAGATTGCAGTTATATCAATGAATGACAACAGAATAGCAAAGCTTACGCTGGAAGGCGATAAGCGTGCCGTAAGACTTACAAAACTTACAGAAGATTCATCGCAATTTCTTTCCATAATTCAAATTGCCATTACTTTGGCAGCCCTTTTAGGAGGTGCTTTTGCTGCAGAAAACTTTGCAGGCAGGCTGACAAGCTTTTTAATAAGAGCAGGCGTCAACATACCATTTTCAGTTTTAAACCCCGTATCGGTAATATTGATAACAGTATTATTGGCATACATAACACTTGTATTGGGCGAGCTGGTTCCCAAGAGGGTGGCAATGAAAGATGCAGAAAGGCTGGCCTTGTCCTTATCAGGACTTTTATATTTTATAGCAAAACTGTTTGCCCCCCTAGTTTGGTTTTTGACTGCATCTACAAACAGCATTTTACGACTTATAGGAATTGACCCCCATGCCGTAGACGATGATGTAACGGAGGAAGATATCCGCATGATGGTTGATGTGGGAAGCGAAAAGGGGTCAATAAATGAAAATGAAAAACAAATGATTCAAAATGTTTTTGAATTTGACAATAAAACAGCCGAAGAAGTAATGACTCACAGGACAGAAGCAGTAATTTTATGGCTCGATGAAACGGAAGATGAATGGGATAATAAAATATCCCTGAGCAGACATTCAAGATATCCTGTATGCGACGGAAGTGCAGATAATGTTATAGGGGTCCTGCATGTTAAGGATTATTTTAGAATTGAAGACAGAAGCAGAGAAAATATTATGAAAAATGTTGTTAAACCTGCTTATTATGTTCCTGAAACAGTAAGGACAGATGTATTATTCCAAAATATGAAAAAAAGCAGAAACCACTTTGCAGTTGTTTTTGACGAATACGGAGGAATGAGCGGTATTATTACCATGAATGATTTATTGGAGCAGATAGTAGGGGACATAGATGATGATTACCTGGTCCCGGAAGAAGAGGAAATTGAAAAAATAGATGATAATACCTGGAAAATTAAAGGGTCTGCATATCTTGACGATGTGTCCAGGGAATTGCAGGTGAGTCTGCCCGATGAAGACTTCGATACATTCGGCGGATTGGTTTTCGGCATATTGGGGATTATTCCCGAAGACGGAAGCACCTTGGAATTAGAGGAATACGGACTTAAAATCCTGGTAACTGAAATAAAGGGCAGAAGGCTTGAAACATCAATAGTATACAAGAATGCAGACAACCATGAAGAATAAGAAGAAGAATTATTTGTATGCTGATAAGGAGGACGTATGGATTATATATTAGGAAGACTGTTGTTCCTGCCGGGTATATTGCTGGGAATATCCGTTCATGAATGCTCACATGGCTATGCAGCTGTCAGAATGGGTGATGATACACCGCTTCTGCAGGGGCGTATAACATTAAACCCGTTGAAACACTTGGACCCTGTCGGTTTTATGTGTTTGCTTGTATTTGGCTTCGGATGGGCTAAGCCTGTAATGATTAACTCAAGGAATTTTAAGAACCCCAGGCGTGATGATGCTCTTGTGTCATTGGCAGGACCTGCATCCAATTTTTTTGTTGCATTTTTGTTTGCAGGACTTATGAAACTGGCAGGCATGTATTTACCTTACACCCTGGCAAATCAAATAGTATTTGAAGTGTTGAGAAACACAGTATATATTAATTTAGTTTTAATGGTCTTTAATCTTATCCCTATACCTCCCCTGGACGGCCACCATATATTGGGGAGCATAGGAGGAGCAAGGGTTTGGAATTTTTATTACAAATATCGTGAGCATTTGAGGTTTGCACTCCTTCTTTTGATTGTATTCAGAGGGATGGGAAGGATAATAGGACCTCTTGTCAGCCTTTTGTACAAATTTTTATTTTCTATATTTTTTTAATGCCCTAACCCTATTTTTTCGACCAAAGGGAGAAAAAAATAGTGGTAGGTCAGATGCAGCGCAATCCCAATTTGCACGACCAAAGGGAGTGAACAAATTGGTGATGGAGCCTGCTAATGCCCTAACCCTATTTTTTCGACCAAAGGGAGAAAAAAATAGTGGTAGGTCAGATGCAGCGCAATCCCAATTTGCACGACCAAAGGGAGTGAACAAATTGGTGATGGAGCCTGCTGATGACGGAACTTAATAAAAGTTGGTGATATAATGGATAGTAAGAAAGAATTAAGAAAAAGAATACTCACTATGAGAAACAATATGAAAAAAGAAGATGTGGACCATAACAGCCGCATTATAAAGGATAAAATTATTGAGCTGGATATTTACAAACAAAGCAAGGTTGTTTTCATTTACATGGATTTCAATAATGAAGTTAAGACGTCAAATCTTATCAAACATACGCTGTCTGTAGGAAAGCGTGTTGTAATACCCTATACCGATACAATTAATACTCTTTTGATTCCTTCTGAAATAACCGGGGAAGAAGACTTAAAACTTAATTCTTTCGGATATTATGAGCCGAAAAACATGTCGCCTGTGAATATAGAAGAAATTGACATGGTTATAGTTCCCGGAGTCGTATTTGACAAGAATTTAAACAGAATCGGTTTTGGCAAAGGATATTATGACAAAATTTTAGACAAGTTAAAACCTTCAGCAAAGAAGGCGGCAGTTGCCCATGAATTCCAGGTCCTTGAAGAAATACCAACAGAGGACCATGATGTGAAAATGGACATGATAATAACGGAGAAAAACACCTATCCTCTATCTGGCAATAGTAATTACGTAAACCTTTGAAACACCGAAATTTAAAAGTGTTTTAGAGCATTCATCAGCAGTGGACCCTGTTGTATAGACATCATCTACCAGGAGAACCCTGCTGTTTTTTATGCTTTTATTTTTATGAGGAGATTTTAAGGCAAATGCACCCTGCAGGTTTTTTCTTCTTTCACTCTTGCTCTGCTGGCTTTGTTTGGTTGTTTTTACGGTCCTTTTCAAAGCATCCGCATATGGAATGGATAATTCACGGCTCAGGCATTTTGCAAGCAGTTCTGCCTGATTGTAGCCTCGTGTGCGCATTTTAGACCTGTGCAGGGGTACCGAGCTTATATAATCAAAGCTTGTGTAGTTATTTTCCTTCATGAAGCTTAAAAGGCAGGCGGTGAAAAATTTGTAAAAATAGGGTTTATTATGATACTTATAGCTGTAGATGCTGTCTTTTACAAGGCCTTCATAGGAAAAGGGAGCCTTGGCTGTTTCAAAACTCTTCTCATATACAGTGCAGTCCGGGCAAAGGCATTCGGATGCATAATCAATGGGCTTGGAACATTTAATGCACAGGGGAGGGATAATTTTTTTAAGTTTCTTTTTACAGTCACAGCAAATATAGCTGTCATTGATGGATTCATCATAAACATTGCATATGAAGCAGGTGTTTTTTTCAGGATATAATAGTTCTAAAAAGGATTCGACATACTCTTTCATATTATACTGCCGGAATCGGCCCCCCTGTCCCATTCCCACCGGACAACTGTCCTCAGCCTGTAATCAAGTGCCGAGAAACGTTTATCGATTTTGTTGTTTCCAATCATTTCTTCCATGTATTTTTCCTGGCCTGCAAGTACTACCAGCCGTTTTGCCCTTGTTATTGCTGTATAGAATAAATTACGGGTAAGAAGCATGGGCGGACCCCATACCATGGGCATGATGATAACGGGAAACTCGCTTCCCTGGCTTTTATGCACTGTTGTGGCATAGGCAAGTATTAATTCATCTAATTGGTTGAAGGAATATATCACTTCTTTTTCATCATCAAACAAAACATGTATTTCCTGCTCCACATCATCGATAAATAAGATATTTCCTATATCTCCGTTATATATGCCTTCTCCTGTTACAAGGCCATCATCTTTTAATTTCCACTCTGCCTGGTAGTTATTTTTAACCTGCATTACCTTGTCACCTGCACGGAAGGTGTACCTGCCGAATACTTTTTCATTCTTCAGCCTGGAAGGAGGATTAACTGCCGACTGAATTCTTTTATTTAATTCTATAACACCTGCGTCTCCTTTTTTCATGGGAGAAAGGACCTGTATATCTTTCATCGGATCCAAACCGTACTTTGAAGGAAGGCGGTTTTTATACAAGTCAACTATCAAGTCAACAATACTGCTTATACTATTTTCTCTCATAAAATAAAAATCAGAATCCTTTTTGTTTAATAAGGGCATGATACCCTTGTTTACGGCATGTGCATTTTGAACAATCATACTTCCTTGAGACTGTCTGAAAATCATATCAAGCCGGATTGTTTTTATAACCTTGCTCTTAATTATGTCGGATAGGACGTTGCCTGCCCCCACAGAGGGCAATTGATCAACGTCCCCGACCATTATAAGCTTGGTGCCTCTTTTTAGGGCCTTCAGAAGATTATTCATAAGAAGTATATCAACCATTGACATTTCATCAACTATAATTGCATGACATTCCAAGGGGGAATTTTCATTTTTATTGAAGGTTAAATTGCTGTCATCTTCACCGTAGGCATATTCCAGGAGGCGGTGGATTGTTTTTGCCTCTCTTCCCGTGGATTCTGTTATGCGTTTGGCAGCTCTTCCCGTTGGGGCGCATAGGAGGACTTTTTTATTCATTGCTTCAAATATTTTAATAATTGACAAAATTATTGTTGTTTTTCCGGTTCCCGGTCCTCCCGTTATTACAGTAGCACCGTTTAATATGGATTGTACCACTGCTTCCTTCTGCATTTCGGTAAGGGACAGGGACCTGTCCTTATGGGCTTCCAGGTGCATAAGCACATCTTCTTCTGAAATATTCAAGTCCGGCCGGGATAAATTTATTAAATATTTGCATACATTTACTTCTGCAGTGTGGTAGGGCAGGTAATATACTACAGACTCCGAATCAATTGCTTCAATATGTATCTTATCTGTAAAGGCCATGTTTCTTATTTCATCCCCGGTATTTTCAATTGAGCATTCAAGAAGGTCAGAAGAGTTCTTTACCAAAAGGCCGGATGGCACATAAGAGTGGCCTCTTGCTGCATATTCGGTCAGCACATATTTAACGCCTGATGATATTCTGTAAGGGGATTCTTTCTCAACCCCCAAAGATGAAGCAATTTTGTCCGCCAGCTTAAAACCTATGCCGTATATATCTTCAGCCAGACGGTAGGGGTTATCCTTTATTACATTTATTGTATTATTGCCGTATTTTTTAAAGATTTTCATGCTGTAGCCGGTACTGATATTATGGGCTTGCAAAAACATCATTACTTCCTTAACATCAGCTTGTTCCTGAAAGCTTTTTGTAATCATGTCTGCTTTTTTTTCGCCTATCCCGTCAATTTCGGTTAGCCTTTCAGGCTTGTTCTGAATAATGTCAAAGGTGTCTTCCTTAAAAGCATCAACTATTTTTTTCGCCGTATACTTGCCTATACCCTTTATCAAACCTGAGGACAGATAATTCTCTATTTGTTCAAGGCCTGTTGGAAGTAAGGTCTTATATATGTCTACTTGAAACTGCTCACCGTATTTTGGGTGATTAACCCTTTCTCCAAACACCTCAATATTTTCACCTGAAACATCAGTGCCGAAAATACCTGTTAAGGTAATTACCTCATCATTTGTTTCCAGCAAGGCTACGGTGTATCCGTTTTCATTATTTCTAAAAATAGTTTCAACAATTATTCCTTTAAGATTTTCCATTAAATGCTCCTTTATACTCCTTACCTGAATGTCTCCCCGCCGCTTTAAATTATACCATAAATATAGTGCTATGGAAGATATCATTTATTTAGAAAAGTATAAATTTCTCTTTTAAATAAGAAAAAATTGTGATAAACTGAATTTCAGTGAAAATTTAAATTGCAGCAAAGCAACGGGGAAAGGAAGAACCATGACTAAGGAGAATTTTATTAAGGGTGCTGCTATACTGGGCCTTGCAGGATTATTTGTAAAAATACTGGGAGCAGTATATAGAATACCTCTTACAAATTTAATAGGTACGGAAGGGATTGGCTACTATCAGCCCGCCTATAACATATATAATCTACTGCTTGTTGTGTCCTTGTCAGGATTTCCCACAGCTATTGCCAAGATGGTTTCTGAAAGAAGGGCTCTTGGCAATTACCAGGGGGCATACCAGATTTATAAAATAGCCGGCTGGGGCCTGTTTTTAATCGGACTTGTTTCATCCGTTTTCGTCCTTCTGTTTGCCCGAAGCCTTGTTACATTTCTTGGCTATCCCGGGTCTTACTACTCCATGCTGGCATTAGTTCCTGCCTTGTTTGTAGTGCCTTTGCTGTCTGCCTACAGGGGATTTTTCCAAGGAATGCAGAACATGGCTCCTATTGCCTTGTCTCAGTTAATTGAACAGATATTCAGGGTTGCAGCCGGTTTATATCTGGCATATGCATTGGTTGGAAGAGGGCTTGAGGAAGCTGCGGCAGGTGCAACCTTCGGTGCATCAGCAGGGGGTCTTGCTGCCTTCATATTGATATATATAATGTTTTTCTTCAACAAAAAAAATATAAAAAAAGAAATTGCTTCATCAAAGAATAATAGGACAGAAGCTGCCCGATATGTAGTTAAAAGTCTTTTATACATTGCCATTCCCATAACCATAGGAGCTTCTATCGCACCGGTGATGGGAATAGCGGATTCATACATAGTTTCCAACAGGCTGTCATTCATTGGATATGACGCTGTACAGATTGCTGATATGTTTGGGGAGTTAAGCGGTACGGCGCAGACGATGATAAATTTCCCTCAGGTATTTTCCACAGCAGTTGCAATGAGTTTAGTTCCTGCAATCACCGATGCTTTTACCAAGAGGCAGATGAACAAATTAAGCGTAACTGCAAATGCAGGGGTAAAAATGTCATTAATCATAGGACTTCCCAGCGGCATAGGCTTGTTTATGCTGGCAGAGCCTATAATTGCCCTCCTTTATCCGTCAATAGGTCATGCAGCCCATGTAAGCTCAGGAGCACTTTTGGAAATACTGTCAATAGGTGTAATTTTCCTGACACTTGTTCAAGCTTTTACAGCAATACTTCAATCTGTGAACAAACAGTTTCACCCTGTTAAAAACCTGGCTTTAGGCTTGATCATCAAAGTAGCTTTATCGTATATGCTTATTGGCATACCGGATATAAATATTAAGGGAGCGGCAATAAGCACCACTGTTGCCTATTTCTTTGCAGCACTTTTTAACTGGCTTGATATCAGCAAAACAAAAATCAGAATTAATTTAATCAAGGTATCCTCAAGGGCACTTTTATCCACTGCAGTCATGGCCCTTGCCGTATGGGCATCCTTTGCTTTAATAACATCTCTTACAGAAAGCAGGAACCTGGCAACCTTGGGCTCTATAGCAACAGCGGGTCTAGTATATGTAATTTGCTTATTTGTTACGGGAGCAATTACAAAGGAAGACCTGGAACTGATTCCAAAAGGGGAAAAACTTAAGAAGTTTGTGAGGAAATAAAATGAACACAATTCAAATAATAGGATTAGGGGCAGGAACTGAGGAAGATTTGACCTTGAGAGCAAAAAATGCACTTTCGGAAGGAATACCCGCATTTGCAAGAACTGACCGCCATCCCATAGTGAATGAATTAAGAAAGCATATCGATATTGTAAGCTTTGATGATTATTTTGAAAAGTATGAGGACTTCGACGAAGTTTACGAGAACATAGTCCAAACCCTTGTAGAAAAGTCAAAACACTTCGGTAAAATTAACTACTGCACTGCAGGAAGCCCCTATTACGGCGATATAGTAACAAAAAAGCTGATAAATGAATATAAAGGACTAATAAATGCAATAATAATTGATGGAATGAGCTTTCTTGATAAATGCTTAAAACTTTCCGGATATGCTGATTATAATAATATTAAAATTTTAGACTGCCTTGAAGCAGATGAATTTTCATTTGACCTTAATTCTTTTAATATTATTACTCAGGTTTATGACAGGGACCTTGCATCCCGCCTTAAGATAAAACTAATGGAAACCTATCCTGAAGGTGTAAATTCACTCATAATTGACGTTTTGGGGGAAAATGTAAAAGAAGTACCGCTTTTTTTGCTTGATCAAGAAAAAAATTACGGATTTTCAACATATTTTTGCATTCTTCCTATTGAAATTTCAAAACATAGAGTGTATAATGTAACTAATCTGTTAAGAATTGTAAAATTGCTCAGAGGGCCTGACGGGTGTCCATGGGACAAAAAACAAGATCACCATTCAATAAGACAGCATGTTGTTGAAGAAGCCTATGAAGTCGTTGATGCAATTGACAATGATGATATAGATAATTTAGTTGAAGAACTGGGAGACTTATTGTTTCAAGTTGTATTTCATGCTGAACTTGGAAGCGAAGAAGGTTATTTCAACTTTAATGATGTTGTAACCAAGGTGTGTAATAAGATGTACTTTAGACATCCCCATGTATTTGGAAATGTTAAAGCTGATGGTGTTGAAGAAGCATTAGTTAGCTGGGAAAACTCCAAGCTGAAAGAGAAGAAGCTGACAACATACACTGATAACCTGAGGAATGTTCCCAAAGCATTATCAAGCTTAAGCAGAAGCTATAAAATTCAAAAAAGAGCTTCAGAAGTTGGATTTGACTGGTCTGATGCCCAGGGAGCCATAACGAAAATTAAAGAAGAACTCTCGGAATTCATTGAGGAATACAATAATCAAAACATTGAAAACATGGAGGAAGAGTTCGGAGACCTGTTGTTTGCACTCGTTAATTTTGCAAGATTTGAAAAGATTAATCCTGATATTGCTCTGAACAAAACTATCAATAAATTTCTTGATCGCTTTGAGTACATAGAGAAAAATTCAACTAAAGATTTAAAAGAAATGACTCTGAAAGAAATGGATGAGTTATGGGAAGAATCAAAGTTCCGATAGGAATTTAGATAAAATAAAGAAAACTACATTTTATTTAAGGAGGGTTTTTATGAATAAAGCTGATTTAATTTCCAGTGTTGCAGAAAAAACCGGTTTCACAAAGAAAGATGCAGAAAAAGCACTTAACGGATTTATGGAAACAATAAAAGAAGAACTGGTAGCAGGCGGAAAAGTACAATTAGTTGGTTTTGGAACTTTTGAAGTAAGAGACAGAAAAGCTAGACAAGGAAGAAATCCAAGAAATCCTGGAGAAACAATAGATATTCCGGCATCAAAAGCACCGGTATTCAAAGCAGGTAAATCATTAAAAGAAGCAGTGAATAAATAAAGACAGAAAAAAGAAGTTTTGGGGACGGTTCTTTTCGATTGATTTATCAGTCAAAAAGAACCGTCCCCGCTTGTTGCATATTGACAAATATTAACAATATGGATTATTATAATTTATAACAGGAGGAAATTATATGTGGGAATTAGCTCAAGATGCATTTATAGACTCATTAAAGTTGCTTCCATTTTTATTTGCAACATATATTATAATTGAATATATTGAGCATAAGTCTTCCGATAAGCTGGTAAAGGGCCTCCAGAAATTTGGAGTTGCAGGAGGGGCTGTACTTGGATGTGTGCCTCAATGCGGATTTTCCGTAGCTGCATCAAATTTATACACTGGAAGAATTATAAGTGCGGGAACATTGATAGCTGTATTTATATCTACATCCGATGAGGCAATACCTATATTATTGTTAAATAAGAGCGGTATAAAATTAATCCTGTCCCTTATAGCCGTAAAAACAGTACTTGCTCTAATAGCAGGGGCTGCGGCAGATTCCATATTTAAAGATTTGTTCAATAAAACAAATAATGAAGGTATTGCAAGCTCTATCCGCCGCAATATCTGCAAGGACTGCGGATGCCATGAGGAAGACGGCATATTAAAGCCTGCATTAAAACATACAATCAACATATTTATATTTCTGTTTGTGACTAATTTTTTATTAAACTTTATTATAGCCTATGCAGGAGAGGATAATCTGTCTGAGATATTGCTCAATGACAGTATTCTTCAGCCTGCCTTGGCAGGCATAATAGGATTTATACCAAATTGTGCTGCATCTGTCATTCTCACTCAGCTTTTTATCGGCGGAAGCATAAGTTTCGGCTCTGCTATTGCCGGCCTTTCCACAGGAGCAGGGGTCGGTTTGCTGGTTCTTTTCAAAATGAATCGCAATATTAAAGAAAACCTTAAAATTATGGCCTATATATATGCTTTTTCTGTAATTGCAGGGTTTTTGATACAAATGATAATGTAAAAAAAGAAATAGGGTTAGGGCTTTTTTGAAGTTCCTAAATAAGCTTCTATTATTTTCTCGTTTTTCAGAAGGTCCATTCCTTTTCCTTCCATGGCCATGCTGCCTGTTTCCAAAACATAACCGTAATCTGCAACCTTAAGTGCCTTGTTGGCATTTTGTTCGATTAACAAAATAGTGGTTCCCTGCTTGTTAATTTCTTGTATAATTTCAAATATGGAATTCACTATTAATGGAGCTAATCCTAAGGAAGGCTCATCCATCATTATCAGCTTAGGCCTTGCCATTAAGGCTCTTCCTACTGCAAGCATCTGCTGCTCGCCGCCGGACAGGGTTCCGGCCAGCTGCCATGCCCTTTCCTTCAGGATGGGAAATAATTCATAAACTCTTTTTATATCCTTTTCAATGCCTTCCTTTCTCAGGTAGGCGCCTACCTTCAGGTTTTCTAAAACCGAAAGATTTACAAAAACCTTTCTTCCTTCGGGAACCAGGGTAATTCCTCTTGCTACTATATCTATAGTATCTTTTCCGAAAATATTTTCATCTTGAAATAAAATCTCGCCGCTTCTTGCTTTAACCAGTCCCGTTATAGCTTTAAGGCTTGTGCTTTTTCCTGCGCCGTTAGCTCCTATTAAGGTTACTATTGAGCCTTCCGGAACATGGATGCTGATACCCTTAACTGCCGAGATTCCACCGTAATTTACGTACAGGTCATTAATTTTAAGCATCTTCTTCCACCCCCAAGTAAGCCTCTATAACTCTTTGGTCATTTTTAACCTCATCTGCTGTTCCCTGAGCTATAAGCTGGCCGAAATCCAAGACGTAGATTTTTTCTGATATTTCCATAACCAGGTCCATATGATG
>CAZAYQ010000028.1:0-15826 GCA_964489345.1 uncultured Clostridia bacterium
TGGTGATTAATCCGGAAATGGAAGCAGCAGCTGAAATAGCACAAATGATTCAGTTTCCTTCTGCCGCAGATGTTGAAACTTTTGCAAACAACCTGATTGAATTGGTTGAGTTCAGAGTTTTGGAAACAGACCCTATAGTAAATATTAAGATTATGGACCTAAACAAGCATTTGCCTTCAAAGGTATTGTTTTGTACGGTAATGAGAGATGAAAATGTCTTTATTCCAAAGGGAAGTTTTGTATTTTTGCCAAATGACATAATACAAGTAATCGGTGAAAGAAGCAGCATCACAAGATTTTTTAAATATTTAGGCAGGAACTCCCATAAAGCTAAAAATGTTACAATAATAGGAGGAAGCAGGACAGCTATATATTTGGCATGGATTTTGGAGGAGATGGATTTAAATGTAAAAATAATTGAGCTTGTTAAGGACAGGTGCTTATTATTAAATGACATACTCAAAGAAACATTAATAATCTGCGGGGATGGAACAGACCAGGAAGTTTTGGATAATGAAAATATTGAATCAGCTGATGTTGTTGTCACATTAACTGACAGGGACGAAGAAAATTTAATAAGCTCCCTCTATGCTCATCAGTGCGGCGTGCCCAAAGTGATTTTGAAAATAAACAGACAAAACTATTTTCCTATAGTTCAAAGACTGGGGCTTGACAGCATAATAAGCCCCAAGTTTATTATCGCCACTAATATTTTAAGATATATAAGGGCACTGAATAATTCACAGGGAATTGCTGTGGAAAAACTCTACCGAATACTTGATAATAAGGCTGAAGTTGCTGAATTTACGGTAAAATATTCTCCCGGTTTAACGGATATTAAACTGCAGGATTTAAACATGAAAAAGGATGTGTTAATTGCTGCAATTTTACGTAATAAAAAAATTATCATTCCAAATGGAAATGATGTAATTAAAGAATATGACAAGGTTATAGTTGTTACAAAAACAGGATTTATAACCGACCTGAAAGAAATATTGGCATAAAAATATTTACAGTCCCAATATATTGGAGGCGTATATGAAAGTAAAGATAGTGCTTAAGGTGCTTGGAATAGTTTTGTTTTGGGAAGCTGTATTGATGCTTCCTTCATTACTAATATCTGTAATTGACAGTTCTTATGAGATTAAGGCTTTTGTTATAACCATTGCAGCGACAGCAGTGACAGGATTTGTCCTGTCAAGATTTAAATCAAATAGTTCAGAAATGAGAAAAAGGGAAGCTTATGCATCAGTTGCGATCAGTTGGCTTATAATGTCCCTTTTTGGCGCCCTCCCCTTCTATCTGAGCGGAGCCATACCATCTTATGTTGATGCCCTGTTTGAAACAGTTTCAGGATTCACTACAACAGGTTCAAGCATAATAAAAGATGTTGAAATTATCCCGCGGGGACTTTTGTTTTGGAGGAGCTTTACCCACTGGATAGGCGGTATGGGTGTATTGGTATTTACTATGGCCTTTATTCCGTCAATCGGCGGACGTCCGGTATTTTTAATGCGTGCTGAAAGCCCCGGCCCTTCACCGGGAAAACTGGTTCCTAAAATAGGAGAATCTTCTAAAATTTTATATATTATTTATACAGCTATGACTCTTGTTTTGATACTGCTGTTAATTCTGGCCGGAATGCCTGTATTCAATTCATTTATTTATGCCTTTGGAACTGCAGGAACCGGAGGATTCTCCATGGATGCCTTAAGTGTTGGAGCATATAACAACCCATATATAGAATGGATTATTACTATAGGCATGTTTTTATTCGGTGTAAACTTTACCCTTTACTACCTGCTTATGAGAAAAGAATTTAAACATATTTTCAAGAATGAAGAATTCAGGCTCTACTGCTTTTACACAGTTTTAGGAATAGGACTTGTTGTTATTAATGTAATGCCTAAATTCAATAACTTTCCGGATGCATTAAGACATTCGGCTTTTACGGTTTCTACTCTGGTTACGACCACCGGCTATGCAACGACTGATTTTAATTTGTGGCCTATGTTTTCAAAATCATTGCTCTTGACATTGATGTTTTTTGGCGCCTCAGCAGGCTCCACGGCAGGGGGTGTGAAATCCATCAGGATTCTTGTGCTCTTTAAAAGCTTATATTATGAAATCAAACATACAATACATCCAAAATCTGTACAGACAATCAAAGTCGACGGCAAATCCCTGGATGATGACACCTTAAAAAGCATTATGATATTCTTTTTTGCATATGTTGCAGTTATAATACTTTCCGTAATTATTGTGTCTATTGATGATTTTGATTTTATGACATCATTTTCAGCAGTAATAGCAACCGTAAGCAATATAGGCCCGGGTTTTAATATTGTAGGACCCATGGGAAGTTTTGCAGATTTTTCTGTTTTAAGCAAGATTACATTTATTGCTGATATGATACTGGGAAGGCTGGAAATATTACCGGTAATTGTTCTTTTTTCACCGGTTATCTGGAAGAAAAACTGACGGGACATCCCTTTACCCTTCCCGACGTAATCCTTAAGGGCTTATGATTTGGGGATATTCCTCCGGCCGGCGGAGGCTTTTTTGTAATATATATTATTGCCTGTCATAAATTTAAATATGAGATAATTTATGAGAGGTAGCCTTATGGAAAATATTCTAAAAAAAATTAATTTGGTATTTGCTGCTGCAATAATAATCATAATGCTGGCCGGTATTTTCTTAAACCTGACCAGGACAACAGAAACTATTGATGGCGGGGGCGAAAGGAAGATAGAAAAAATCAAAATTTTGATAGACCCCGGTCATGGCGGAATAGACCAGGGAGCAAGCGGCGATATGAAAATCGCAGAAGCTCCCATTAATTTGGCCATATCTGAAAAACTTATGAGTTTTCTGGAAGGAAGCGGATTTGAAGTTGAAATGACAAGGTATGATGACAGCGGACTTTATACAGAGCTTTCCAATACTATCAGGGCAAAAAAAAATGAAGATTTAAAAAACAGGGTTGAACTTATAAACAATTCCGGTGCAGATTTGGCAATATCAATACATTTGAATTCCTTTCCCCAGAAACAATACTACGGTGCCCATGTTTTCTATCAAAAAAGCAATGAAATTACAACAAAGTCAGCTGCTGATATAATACAGGAAAGCATGAGAAATATCCTGGATAAAAGCAACGACCGGGTACCCCAGATTAAAAAGGACATAAAAATAATGGATGAAACCGCCATACCGGTGATTTTAATAGAATGCGGATTCTTATCAAACAATGAAGAAGAAAGAAAACTTGTATCGGATGATTACCAGGAAAAAGCTGCATGGGCTATTTACACAGGCATAATTGAATTTTTCAATGAACTATAAATATATATCCATTCTTTTGAGTTTCAGCTGGCGGTTAAGTCAAGAAACCCAAGAAGCGGCATTTCAGCAGGCGCCTAAATAGACATTAACGCTGATTTTAATACATTTTCCTGTCAGAACTGGAATTGTATATTTTTTTTGTAAAGATTATGAAGAAAATGAGAAAATTTTAGGTAATTTGCTAAATAAATGTTGAAATTTAAATAATATTGTATTATAATTAATTTAATAATACTTGGAGGATAAAATATGAGCTTCGAAGAAATGGAGTTTTTTTTAAATAATATCAAGTCTGTAATATCATCTAAGGTTATAATGGATTCAAATAATGAAATAAGCGAAATACATGTATTATCTGACAGCAGCAGACAGTCCAAGCAAATTGCAAGAGATATAAGAACTGCACTGCTTTCTAAGTTTAATACAGACGTTGATTATAAAATAATCAGCGTAGCACAAATTGACAAGGATATTTCCTTCAACTCGGATTTCAGGCTTCTCTATGAAGGATACTCAATTGAAACAACTTTCGACAAAATCACAATTAAAACAAAGCTGACCTGGGACGGCAAAGAATTTTTTGGTATTTCTGAAGGTATTAAATCAGATAAACAATCCTTGTTAGTTGCTGCAAAATCAACTATAGACGCAATTAAGCAAGCCATAGGTTTCGATTGTTTTATAGTTGAAGATATTCAATACATAAGACTCTCAGGAGAAGGGGCTCTGGTTGCTGCAATTAATCAAATTAATAACGGCAAAGAAAATATTTTAATCGGTGCAGCGGTTGTTGAAAACAATAAAATTGATGCAGTTATAAAAGCAACATTGAATGCAATAAACAGAAAAATCTGTTTGTTGATAAAAGAATGATAGGGCTGACTAAAATAAACAAATTAGCGTAGCGAAACCTTCCTGTTCTATTAGCGAACTGAGCAGAGATTCTCAGCGGAGGTTTCAAATGAAAAAATTATTTCCTTTAATAGCTTCATTGGTAGCTATGGTTTTAGCAGCTGGTGCTGGATTTTCTTGGTTATAATCAGAATTTAACAAAATGAAGTCAGCCCTTCATATATAAGGATAATAAAATGAGTGAAATTAAGCAAAATAGAAAACGGAAACTTAAACTATATACATATATTATTTTTCTTGCACTTTCTTCAATAATACTTTTAATTTATTTATTTAAATACTACGCAATAAGCGATTACACCCTGCTTATTGTTTTTTCGGTTCTGTCAGCTTTAGCAGAAACATTTCTGATCCCTCTTCCTAAAGTAGGTGCAGTATCTGTGAGTTTTGCGCTCAACTTTTCTGCAATATTGCTTACAAACCCTTTATCAGCATCCTTGATTGCAGCTTTCGGAATGATGTTCAGATGCCCCTATGTAGATGGAAAGGGCAGAGTCCATGTCTTTAATAACCCTTTATATAAAACAGTTTTTAATGTAAGTCAGTATATTATAAGTTTTGGTCTGGCCGGCATTGTATATGTATCAATAGCCGAAAAGACTAACTTCATTGTTATTTTCTTCAATCCCCTTGCAGGTGCTGCAACCTTATTTGTATATATACTCTTTAATACATTTTTTATGTCAGTGTTGATGTCCTTATTATTAAATGAAAAATTATTTTATATATGGAAGAGCAATTTCTTTGCTATGTTGATAAATGTTGTGTTAGTGGGTCTTTTAGGTATAGTATTGGCATTTGCATATTACAGCTACGGATTAGGCGGATTGCTTTTGTTTTTCATACCTCTTATGTTTGCAAGATATACATTTAAGCTTTATTTGGATATGAGGAAGAATTATTTTGAAACATTAAATGTTCTTGTCCGGGCAATTGAAGCCAGCGACCCCTACACAAGCGGTCATTCCATGCGTGTAAGCGCATATGCCGTAGCAATAGCAAATCAGGTGGGACTTCCTCAAGGCAAGATTGATTTAATAAAAAGTGCAGCCCTGCTTCATGATATAGGCAAAATAGGTATAGATAAAAATATTCTCAACAAAACAGGTAAATTGGAAAAAGAAGAGTTTGAAAAGATTAAAGCTCATCCGGAAATAGGAGCAACAATAATAGCAGATTTGAGCTATTTAACAAATATTTCTGAAATTATAAGGCATCACCATGAGAGAAATGACGGTAAGGGTTACCCGGACGGCTTAAGCCATGATGATATACCCTTGGAAACATCCATCCTTACCGTTGCAGATTCCTTTGATGCCATGACGACAGACAGGCCCTACAGAGGTGCCTTGAGCCTTGAATCCGCACTTCAGGAAATAAGGGATAACGGAGGTAGCCAGTTTAACCCCGATATTGTGGATGACTCCATAATTGCACTTAAAAATGCATTTTTTAAATTAGCTGAAGAGAAGGTATAAGATGTATTTTGAAATTATATTTTTTTCCCTGCTGTCAATTGTAATAGCAATAGTAATTTTAAAAATCAAGAAAAGAAACTTTAATTTTAATAGCTACAAAATAAAAATAAGAGGATATAAGGTCCTGATATTGGCAGCAGTCATTAAAATTGCTGCTGAATTTTTATTTAAGAAATACACAAATGCAAGTCTTTTAAGAATTTTATCCCTTAACTGGATTATTTACTTTGCACTCCTTTATGTTTCATTGCTCAACATAAAAAAGTCTTTTATGATGCTGGTTTTTTTCGGCAGCTTATTTAACTTTGCTGCAATTGCCGCTAATGGTTTTAAAATGCCTGTGCATGTATCAGAACTCCTTTCGGATGTTGAAGCAAAAAAAATGTTTCTTCTTTCAGGAAAAGATTTAGTTCATAGCCTTCTTACGGAAAAAACCAGATTGAAATTTCTATGTGATATATTCACCCTCCATTCACCCTATCCTTTCCCGAAAACCATCAGTGTTGGTGATGTGTTTTTATTGTCCGGAATTTTTGCATTTTGGCAGGACTTGTTTTATGAGAGCTCAAGGAGGCGAAAATCATTAAAACATTAGTCTGCACACAATCAAAGCAGCAAAAATTGCAGCTGCATGAGACAAGAGTCCAACCTTAATTGTATACCTGTAGTTGGAAATACCTGCAGACCCGAAATAAACTGCACTTGTATAAAATATTGTTTCCGATGAGCCCATAATAACCGATGCACACCGCCCTATATAAGAATCAGGTCCGTAATTATCCAAAATTGTTTGAAATACTCCCAGCGAGCCTCCACCGGACAAGGGCTTGATTATTGACAATGATAATAATTCTGCAGGAAATCCTGCAAATGTGGTTAGGGGCTCAAATAGTCTGACAATAAAAGCTTCAGCTCCCGACTGAATAAACAAATTGATTGCAAATATAATTGCTAAAATATAAGGAAATATTTTAAGTGCTGACTTTGCTCCGTCCATTGCTCCTTCAACAAAGGCAGAATATACATCGACACCCTTTGCTGCCGCATAGAACAATATTGAAGCAATCAATAAGGGCAGCATTAAATCTGATATATTCATAATTCTTTCCTTTCAAAATACTTGGCAAATATAATAGCGGCAAAGGTTGAAAATGCAGTTACAAGCAATGTGGGAGCCATAATTTCGGAAGGAGCCGAAGACCCTGATGAAGCTCTAAGTTTTATAACATTTAAAGGTATCAGCTGAATTGATGAAACATTGATAATTAAAAACATGCACATGGCCTTTGTGGCTGTTTTCTTGTTTCTATTGCTCTTTTGCATTTCCTGCATTGCCTTAATACCAAAGGCAGTGGCAGAGTTTCCTATGCCGAACATGTTGGCAGCCATTGTCATTAAAATTGCATTTACCGCCTTTACATCATGCTGAACATCCTTGAACAAGTATCTTACCATGGGTTTTAAAAGTGTTGAAAGTCTATTTAATATGTCAGTTTTTTCTACTATCCGCATTAGTCCTGTCCAAAATGCCATGATTGGAATTAAATTTAATAACAGGTCAACTGACTTCCCGATTTCAAAAAAAAGAACATTTGTTACTGTATCCGGACTTTTGTTTATAAAAGAAAATAAGAGCCCCGATAAAATCAAACCAAACCACAATATATTCATATGATTTTCCCCTTATAAATTACGAGAATTAGACATACGCAAGGGAATTCACCAATTTATCAGCTCGCCTTGCTCGCATAAATTGGGAATTCTGTGCGTTTGACCTACCAACCATTTCTCAGAAGAAACACTCTGAGAAATGGGGTTAGGGCATAAAAACAGACATATTAATTAATATGTCTGCCTCTTATTTTTAATTCATATATATTTATATTGTAAGTTTTCTTCCGCTTTAATTCTTTCAACCTGAATTTCAATTACCCTTTTTGCTTCTGCCTGTGTAACGGTTATATCCAGGTCCCTGTAAACAATCCTTCCTCCTGCCTCCGGTATTCCTTCAAACAACATGGTCACAAATCCGTTTACTGTAGTAATATCAAGTTCATCGTCAACTTCAATGCCGAAGAGGTCAAACATGTCATCAACATCTGCATTGCAGGATACCAGGTATTTGTCTTCTCCGATCTTCTTGAACCATTCAATTACTTCGTCATGTTCGTCCCAAATTTCACCCACCAGCTCTTCAATAATATCCTCCATTGTAATCAGGCCTTCAGTTCCTCCGTATTCGTCTATGACAATTGCCATATGTGCTTTGGAGAGCTGTAATTCTTTTAAAAGCTCGGATATTTTTTTGTTTGGGGTAACGTAGATGGTTTTTGAAATCATTTTTTTAATATCTTTTTCTTTCCTGTTTAAAGCCTGGTAATAGTCTTTTTCATGGAGTACCCCGATTATATTGTCCATACCCCCCGAAAAAACCGGCAGTCTTGAATAACCGCTTAATATAAACTTTTCTTTTATTGACTCAAAACTTTCATTTTCTTCTATTCCTACAATATCAATTCTTGGAGTATAGATATCCTCTGCCGCTGTTTCATTAAACTCAATTGCAGAACGTATTAAATCACTTTCGCTTTTGTCTATTACCCCTTCATTCTCAACTTCATCCAGCACAGTCCGCAATTCGTCTTCATAATCAGAAGGAAGCTCTTCAGCTTTAAAAATTTTATAAATCATCTTTTTTAGCATAGCAAAAAGAAAATTGACAGGACTGCAGATATTCATAAATAGGCTCATTAAAGGCGCACAATGCATTGCGGTTTTTTCCGTAGCCATATTTGCCAAACCCCTCGGAATCAACTCCCCTCCTATCATAACTGTAAAAATTGCAATAAGGGTTGAAAGAAAAATTCCCTTGTTAATAAACATTTTAGAAAAAATAAAAATTATCAATGATGCAGCTGTAACATTTAAAATGCTTTTAAAAATTAATATCGTTGACATAAGCTTGTCATAATTATCGTCCAGCATTAATGCTAATGCTGCTTTCTTATTATTTGCTGCCAAGTTTTTCATCCTTGACTTGTTAAATTTTTGAAAAGCAGTTTCTGCAGATGAAAAAAATGCAGATAATAATATAACAATTATTAAAACCGCGACCTGACTTATACCGTCATCGTCCATTTTTGCTTAACACTCCCAATTCAATTTATTTGTATATAGTATAGTTGATTAAAACAAAAGTGTCAATTCATTAAATTCAAGCTTCTTTAATATTTACATCCTCGAACTTAAGGAAAATTAAGGCAGGTGATGAAAGCATAAAAAAGCAGAATATTGAAACAATAAAACTACTATTACAAATGGAGGCAGTATGATATCCTTTATAAGTATATTCAATATAATTATATTAATAATATTTACAGGTTTTTATTCCTATCAAATATTCTACGTATTTGTAGCACTGTTTAAAAAAAGCGAAAACTTAAAAGCTCTAAACAATCATAAATATGCGGTAGTTATTGCTGCAAGAAACGAAAGTGCTGTTATTGCACAGTTAATAAAGAGTATCAAGTGTCAAAACTATCCCGGCCGGCTTTTGGATATATATGTTGTGGCAGACAACTGCACGGATAATACGGCGGACGTTGCAAGAAATGCCGGAGCAAGAGTATTTGAAAGATTCAATAAACAGTTTGTTGGAAAAGGTTACGCTTTAGATTATGCATTTAAAAATATAATAAGCAAAAAATCCTGCTATGACGCATACTTTGTCTTTGATGCAGATAATCTTCTTGATGAAAATTATGTAAGTGAAATGAATAAGGTGTTTGATAACGGATATAAGATAGTCACCAGCTACAGAAATTCCAAAAATTATGATACAAACTGGTTGACAGCCGGATACTCTCTTTGGTTTTTAAGGGAAGCCAAATATCTTAACAATTCCAGAATGATATTGAATACCGGGTGTGCAATATCAGGTACAGGTTTTATGGTAAGTGATGAAATAATCAGAAAAAATAAGGGCTGGAAACACCACCTGCTCACAGAGGATATTGAATTTACAATTGACAATACAATCCAGGGTGTAAAAATCGGCTATTGCAGTAAAGCTGTTCTTTATGACGAGCAGCCTTATCTTTTTAAACAATCCTGGAATCAAAGGTTAAGGTGGGCTAAGGGTTTTTATCAGGTATTTGCCAAGTATGGGATGGACCTTATAAAAACTATGATTAGAAAGAGGAGCTTTTGCTGCTATGATATGTTTGTTACAATAATGCCTGCATTATTTTTGACATTGACAAGTGTGGCTGTAAATTTAACCGTCTTTTCAATAGGTTTAATAAATATTGAAACCTGCCCAGTGCTTATGAGAGAAACCTTAGGGGCAGTGCTTTTGTCAGTGATGAATTCCTACATAGTATTGTTTATATTAGGACTTATCACTACCGTAACCGAATGGAAGAAAATAAACTCTTCCTCTTTAAAAAAGATACTATTTATGTTTTCATTCCCCCTGTTTATTTTTACCTATGTGCCTATTTCAATAGCGGCACTGTTTAAGTTTAATAAAATTGAATGGAAGCCCATTACCCACAGCATAGTCAAAACAATCGAAGAAATACAGCAATGAATTTTGGGGACGGTTCTTTTTGTTTTGGGGACGGTTCTTAGAGAACGAAAAGAACCGTCCCCAAATCTTTTTACTTGTAAACTTTTTCTACGTATCCGCTTGTTGTTGCTCTCAACAGGCTTGAATAACTGAGTTTGAAATTGACTGTGTCACCAACATTATATTCCCTGTCTGATTTTGACATGTCCAGTATCAAGTGGTCTGAGCTTGCTCCTAATATATCTATTTTTTCATCAATGGGGCTAAGGGCATCCGGGTCAACATCCTGCCTGCCTACTGCTATTATGGCTCTTTTGATTATGCCCCTGTCTTCGTAAACAGGTTTGTTTCCAAATGCATCAACACCTGTTTCACCGATTGGGACAGATTGCTTTTCTTTTAATTCAATTATTTCTGCTTCCACTGTGAAAGCATCGTCATAAAAGCCTTCTAAGGGCTGGCTGTAAGCAGTTTCGCCGCCTAAAAGAAAAGCCTCTCCAACCCTTAAATTATTGATTCCTTCCGGAAGTTCATTTTTACCTATTAAATAAATGGAGCTTGAATTTCCTCCGGATATCATTTTTAATTTAATATTAAATTTCCTTTCAATTTTTCTTGCAATTTCAACAAGCACTGAAAGATTATCCTTTTTTGGTATTACTGCCCCATAGCAGGTAAGGTTTACGCCCAGCCCCAAAAGTTCAATATTTTCAAGCTTTAAAATCTCTTCCACAGCATTATATATTTCATCGTCATTTTTGAAGAATATTCCTTCTCTTAGGTCACCCAAATCAATCATAAGAAGAATTTTATGAACCTTGTTCTTCCTTTTTGCTGAATCGTTTAAGTTTTTAATTGTCTTTAATTCCGAATTAAGAGAAATATCTGCATATTTAACTACTTCATCGGTTTCAGAATTCATGGGCAGTCTCAGCAAAACTCTTTCTTTTTTAGTCCCCTCATATTTTTTAAGGTTTTGAATGCGTGAATCTGCCAGATAATCGATATTTGACTCATTTAATATTTTGTAAATTTCCATATCTGCAGAGTAGCCTTTTGTTACAATCATCAGTGAGCTGCCTGAACCCTTCACCATTTCGCTTATTTTATCAAGATTATTTTTCACTTTTTTTAAATCAATTACTAATCTTGGATACATATAATCACCTACATTCTTAAAGATTTTTTCATAAGCTGCAAAGCGTCATTTAAATAGCTTTTTGACAATACACCCAGTGATGACAATATATAATCTTCATCTATCAGAACTCTTGCAGATGAAGCAGGGTATAACTCATGCTCCTTAGTCTGTGTTTTGACTGACTCCAGTATCTGTTTGCTGCCTGCTAATCTTGTCAATGTGCCGCCGGTTCCTATTATGTACTGAATTGCAGTCAAATCCTTTCCTTCAGCAACAGTTTTTTTACCCGATGCAGTGTAAAAGTATCTTAAATATCCTGCATGCCTTTCCAAGGATGTGAGGACTGCTTCCTTTGTGAGCCTTTCGACAAAGAGTCTTTCCCTGTCAGTGACAGGAATGGGCTTATAATTTTTTAGGAGTTCATCTGCATCAGGAAATTCCTTTTTTAAACTATCCATGCCGATTTTTTCAATAACATGGTTAACATTCACATATACTCCCAGGTCTCCTTCAACAGTTCGTTTTGCCACAGGCTCGGGACTTATCAGTATAGAATTTATTTCGCTTGAGCCTTCGGTTACTGAATGAAGGTCAGTTGTTGCTCCGCCAACATCAAATATAATCAAGTCCCCTATTTCTTCCTTTAAAACCTTGGCTGCTTCCATTACTGCCCCGGGTGTGGGAATAATAGGACCTTTCACCCATTCTCTCACCTTTTTCATACCGGGTGCATGAATAATATGCTCTTCAAAAGCATCCTGTATTATTTTCCTTGTTGGCTCTACAACCAGCGTGTCAATTTTGGGATATACATTTTCGACAATATACACTTGATTGCCTGCCTCTTCGCACAATAGGCGGACTTCCTCCTGATTTTCAATATTTCCTGCATAAATAATCGGAGTTTTAAGTCCCATTGACAGTATCATCTCCATATTGTAAAGAGCTGTATCTCTTTCTCCGTAATCCACACCGCCTGCTACAAGGATAATATTCGGACTAATTTCCTGAATCTTTTTTAAATCTGTTTTCCTGAGCCTGCCTGAAGTAATCATTTTTATGATTCCCCCGGCACCCAAGGCAGCTTCCTTGGCTGCCCGAACAGTCATATCATATACCAGCCCGTGAACAGTCATTTTCAAACCGCCTGCAGCACTACTTGTAGCTAACATATCATCCCATGTCAATGTATCCGTCTGCAGGTTTTTCTTTAAGTCCTCAATAGCGCCCTTAAGCCCGATTGTTACGTCACCTTCCAATACGGTTGTAGGTGCCTGACCCTGCCCTGCAAAGGCAGGGTTACCGGTACCTATCCCATTGAATGCATTAACTACTGTAGTGGTGCTGCCTATTTCAGCCACCAATACATTCACTTTCATTATGCGTTAATTTCCCTTCTTCTCTTAACCAGGAAGCTGGCAGCGTCTATACCGTGGGTTCCTCTTCCGAAACCTGCATCCAGTCCTGCTTCTAAAGCTATTTCATTTGTAACCTGAGTGCCTCCGCAGATAATCATCACTTTATCCCTGATACCTTTTTCTATAGCCAAATCATGAACCTTTCTCATGTTTTTAATATGAACATCATCATGGGTGATTATTGTGCTTACCAAAATAGCATCAGCATTGGTTTCTATGGCTGCATCCACCAATTTTTCAACAGGGCATGAAGTTCCAAGATATTCATATTTAATACCGAATCCTTCAATTCCGCCGTGTTTTATATCCAGTGTTTCTTTAAGCCCCACTGAATGTTCATCCTCGCCCACTGTTGCAGCAACAACAAACATGGGTTTGTTTTGAATGTCTTCCCTGATTTCCGCCTCGGACAAAATATCCGGTTTTTCAGGTATTGTCAACTCATCGATATTTATATCAAAGTTTACCTTGCCCTTTACTTCACAGAAGGTACCTTCAGATGGATGTATGGATTGTTTATGAACGACTGTCACATCTTCCAAACCCATTTTTTCACCGCATTTAATTGCAGCAAATTCCGCCGTCCTCTCATCCAAAGGAAGGAATATTGTCAAGAGAACTGTACCGTCGGCTCTCCATTCAACTTCAGGTCTTACTAAATGCGTATCATAATATTTTTCAACTTCTTTAAGTCTCACATTTACATTGTCATGCTCATCCAGTTCGTCAATATACTGAATTTTAGACCGGTCTTCAAATGTATCCCCGCCAATGGCATCACTTGCCTTTTCAAATTCAGCCGGAATATTGTTATAGCCGTAATGTACGGATACAGGTGCAAAATAATCCTCATCTCTTTCGTATATGAAGCCGTATCCGATTCCGCCTTCTATTTGGCGAGGGATTCCGTCTCCGTTTCTTTCAGGATATTCACCGCTGTCAATGAAGAATCCTTCTTCAACTGCCTTGAAATATCCTCCAACTTCAATCATTTCTTCCATGAAAAGCACTGCTCTTTCCTTGAGCTCGCGAACCTTGTCTCCTAAGGGACCGTCTCTGTCAATCTTAACCATTTCCCTGAAGCCGTCCATACCTGTAAGAGCCTGTTTTGCAGTCATTGTTCCTGCAATATTGTTATAGTGCCAGGGTACGTTTCTTCCTTCGTCAGGAGTGATTGTAGATTGAATATCAGCGCTTGTAAGTCTTGATATTACCATGTTCAATGTGTGGGTTACAGCTGCTTCACGAGTATCTGACTCCATATACTTTGTATTTTGCTGGGCTCTCATCTTATAATCTTTGAATAAATCACGAAGTGCCACTGCATATGGCAGGTCTAATCTCATACAAGGTGCAGGAGGTGCTGTTGGAGGTACTGTTGACAATGCAATATTTTCAGGTTTTATACCTATTTTTACGGAGAATGCTGTATTGATAGCATGCTGAACCATTAATTCAGGCATAACCTTCCAGGCCTTCATAGCTGTAGCATTTGCATTGTGGGCTCCGTCTATTTGAAGTATTTCTCCCCACTCCATTATTTTTTTTGCTTCACAAGCGTCAACAAAGCTTCTTACCATATTGACATTTCTGTATAATATATTGTACTGGGGGTCCTGGTGGGCTCCGTTTACTCCCTCTTCTGCAAACATAACCGCTATATCGGGGCCTGCAACTCCGGATATATATGAATGGAAGTTAATCGGACGTCCAACTTCATCTTCAATTAAGTCGCATGCCTTTCTCGAAGCTCTTACTTGTTTTCTTGTAACCATGATACCGCCGATACCCTGGTTTGTACCTTCAAGCAGTGAGTCAATATGTGACTGGCCTGCAGTTCTTATAACCATCAGATGGTCAGCTCCGTGCCATGCAGCCATACGCATTCTTCTAATATCATCTTCAAATCTTCCTGAGGCAATTTCAGTTGTAATTACACAGTCAGGCTGAGGGTCAATGTATCCAAAGCCCCTGCTTCCGGGAAGAGGGATAGAATTTAATAAACTTTCTGATGTTTCTTGATATTCAAAATCACCTATTGTTCTCTTTTCGTTTCTTCCTTCCCTCCAATGCCATCCACGGCGTCTTGGTTCATACTTATCCAAGTCTTTCAATAATTCTTTTATATCTAATTTTTTGTTGGGTTCCAGTTTCATTCTCATCCCCCCTTAAAATAACGTGTCTACGTCATCCCAGTGCTTACCGTCTGCTAACAGCAATCCTGCCTCACGCACTGAGCAGTCTAATTTTTTAGAAAGTTTCCACACAACATTCCCTGCACCCTTGCCCATCAAACCCTTATTCATAACCCCTTCAACTATAGGTTTAACTTCAAGGCTTGAAAATCCCATTCGAAGCAGTATGCTCCTTTCAACAGACGGGGTTGTATTTTTCCTTCCTAATTCCAATAGAGGGTCTACAATTTCATTTGCTAATTTCCAAAATCTTTCATATAATTCTTCATCTGAAAGTCCTTCTAAGTGAGCTCTTCTTTGCTGGTAATCATCAGCTCTTTTCATAAAATCCTCCTTTTATCTTTAAATTTCAAATAGGCGTATTTGACTTAATTTTTATATATCCCCGGGCTTTAGCTAAGGAGATCTTATGTCATATACGCCTTTTGCATTATGTTTTTTACAAAGATGCGATTGTTTCCTTTACAAATTCTACATTTGTATTTGTTTCTGCAGCCAGAAATTCTATGTCAGCTTCTGTGGGCTTTACATTGTAATTATTCAAAGCATTCCTTATCAATGACTTTCTCATAGCATCTACATCTGCATCATTTGCTTTAATCAATGAAGGATGTGACGGGAAAATTATATTCTGTCCCGGAACTTCATCCTTTGGATCTCCGAATTTAATTTCAATTCCATTTTCCCTTGCAAATGAAAGCTGAGGCTGAATATGCTTGCCTGCTCCCGTATATTCGGTTTCCTGAACAACTATCATCTGATCC
>CAZAYQ010000029.1:0-15535 GCA_964489345.1 uncultured Clostridia bacterium
TCCCTTGATATCAACTTGGTCAATATCTTTTCTTACTTCTAAAATTTCTTCAATTACCAGTGGAGTCAAAGATAATGATACCATTGTTGCTATCTTGTCTCCAACCTTCAGCTCAGTTTTCCCTTCCAGGGCCGGTCCTATTTGTTCAATAGTTCCAATTAACATACCGCCTGATCCGGTTACAGGGTTCTGGTGCTTGCCTCTTTCTTCAACAATACCCTTCATAATTTCTTTGATTTTCTCTACATCTCCGCCGGCTTGGTCATTAATTTGTGTGAAGCTTGCTGAGTCTACGTTCAACGTCTGTACATTGATAAGAATTTCATTGTCGTATATTTCCATTGTGTTGTCGATTTTCAGAGCCGGCTGTGGTAAAACTCCTTTAGGTTCAATGACTCTGTGTGTACCATATGGGTTTCCTTTTTTCATAGTACCTCCTATTGTGATTAATTGGGTTTGGTTGGGTTGAATACTGGGTATATTCAATACTATAATTTGCAAAATCTATGCCAATTATCCCTAAATTTATTAATGGCTGAATTTCAACAATTATTGAGAGAAGTGTTTCTTATCAATCAGTCAGGTGCCGAATATTTGGCTTTTTGTATTGATAGATTGGTAAATTTATGATATACTTTATTTATGTTATGATATATAATTTCTCCAATGATTTATTGCCATGATATGAATCCCGCCCTGCTTTTGTTTCGCCGGGGATGACAAAACATTGGGTGAAAACAGCAGCTAATAAAAACGCGAATTTCATACATTAGATTAAGAATTCTTTAATAAAATATAGTAAATAAATACAAGGGGCATCGATGCTATGACAGCACCCTCGCCCCCTGTCATGTGAGGTATAGAATGGACAACAGACCTATTGGAATTTTCGACTCCGGAGTTGGAGGATTGACAGTAATGAGGGAGGTTATGGAGCAGCTTCCCTATGAAAACATAATCTATTTAGGCGATACCGCAAGAATTCCCTACGGCTCTAAATCTGAACAAACAATAAAAAAATTTGCACATCAATGTTCAATATTTTTAAAAAACAAAGATGTAAAAACTATCGTTGTAGCATGCAATACAGCAAGCTCCGTAGCACTTGATCAACTGACCGGGAACTTTGATATTCCTGTTATAGGGGTTATTGAGCCCGGGGCTAGAAGTGCGGCTGAAGCAACTGAAACCGGCAGAATCGGAGTAATAGGAACAATAGCCACCATCAACTCCTATGCATACCAGGGGAAAATTATGGAATACATGAATAATGCAGAAGTGATAGGCATACCCTGTCCCCTTTTTGTCCCCATTGTGGAAGAAGGCTGGGAATACTCCCAGGTTGCAGTGCTGACTGCAGAGAAATACCTGGCAGAATTAATGGAACATGATATTGATGCCTTGGTATTAGGCTGTACCCACTACCCCATACTCAGGCACACTATCAAAAAGGTTCTGGGACCTGGAGTACAGCTTATAAATCCTGCCTTTGAAACAGCCAAGGATGTTAAAAAACTATTGACAGAAAAAAATCTTCTCAATGGAAATTATTATAAACCAAAATATGAGTATTATGCCACGGATGCACCGGAGCGTTTGAGGAGAATTGGAGGCAATTTTCTAAAGAAAGAAATTGATAATCTTTATGAAATTGCCATAGATAAGCTGTAAGAAAGGGGTGTAATATGGAAGATGTTAAAGTAAGGATAAACACTGTACAGACAATTGATGAAGCAGGCAACGAAGATATTATTGAAATGCTTACAGAAGCAAAACTTGAGAAATTGAAGGATTGTTTTATTATAAATTATGACGAAAGTGAAATAACCGAGCAAAAGGGAAGCCGTACAAGATTAAAAGTATATAAGGATAAAATGTTAATGACTAAGGTTGGAATTTATTCTTCCAAAATGGAATTTCAGCAGGGAAAGAAGTACAGCAACTTATATTCTACTCCTTACGGTAATTTTGACTTGGAATACACTACAGTTTTATATAATAATACATTGAACGAAAAAGGAAGGGGCAGCATATATACTGAATATATGATTAGCTTTGCCGATTCGGATGAAAGTTATAATAAACTGAACATTGATATAATGTAGAGATGCCCTTTATGCATAAAATTCCTAATTTATGCGACGATTAGGAGCAAATAAATTAGTGAATTTACATGCGAACCCTGTTTATCAGGGGAATGGGGACACAACTCTTCTATATGGATAGACTTTGGGGTAGAGGAATGTCCCAAAATAAGACGAACATTCCAGCCAGATTTTCGGCACAACATGCCCAATTTCCGGCACAAGGGGAAAATATGGAAATTAAATATTTTGATGCTTTAATAGAAGCAATAGGATTAATAAATGATGGCCTTCAAATTATTGATGCCAGCGGGAAAATTGTATATCACAACCCTTCATCAAAACAGCTGGATTTAATTGATGCGGAAAAAACAATAGGAAGACACATACTTGAAGTTTATCCTTCTCTTAGCTTTGAAACAAGCACAATTATGAATGTGCTTAAAAACGGCAAGCCTATTTACAATGTTGAACAAAATTTTGTCAACTACAAGGGTGATAAAATTTCTTCATTAAATACTACTCTTCCAATCATATACAATAATAAAGTTATAGGGGCTTTGGAAGTTTCTCGGAATATGACAAAGGTAAGAGAATTGTCGGAAAGAATTGTAAATTTGCAGAGGGAACTTTATGAAGCCGGTCAAAGTGCAGAAAAAGCATCAAAACCTTTGGCTAAATATAATTTTTTGGATATAATCGGTCAAAGCAAGGAAATACTTAAGCTAAAATCACTCGGTCTTAAAGCTGCAATGACAGATTCTCCAGTGATGGTTGCCGGAAACACAGGAACCGGCAAGGAATTATTTGTCCAGTCCATCCATAATTCCAGCAACAGGAAATACAAGCCTTTTATCGCCCAAAACTGTGCCGCCTTGCCCGCCAACCTCCTTGAAAGCATCCTCTTCGGCTCGGTAAAGGGGAGTTTTACAGGAGCTGAAACCAGGCCGGGTTTATTTGAGCTGGCAGATGGGGGGACTTTGTTTCTGGATGAAATAAATTCCATGCCCTTAGACCTGCAGACAAAGCTTCTGAGAGTAATCCAGGACGGCCGTGTCAGAAGGGTGGGCTCAAGCAAAACAACAGATGTTGATGTGAGAATTATATCTGCTATTAATACAGACATCACCACAGTGGTAGAAACAAAACAAATAAGACAGGATTTGTTTTTCAGGCTTAATGTAATAACCCTGGTGATTCCGGATTTGTGTAAGAGAATTGAGGATATACCCCTTTTGGTAGACCATTTTATAAAAAAATACAATGAGAAGTGCAATAAGTTTTTCAACGGAATTTCTAGGGATGTTTTGGATATATTTTTGAATTACAGCTGGCCCGGCAATGTAAGGGAGCTTGAGCATGCCATAGAAAGCGCCATATCCCTTTATGACGGTGAAATTATTAGAGAAGAACACCTTCCCTTCCAATTTAAAAACTATCAGCCAAACGGCACTTCGTTGGATACAGGCTCAATTCAGCCCTTGAATAATGCTGTCGAAAAGGTTGAAAGGGAAGTTATCTTATCAGCATTGGAGCAAACAGACTATAATATAACAAAGGCAGCCAAACTTATTAATGTTCCAAGACAAACGCTCCAATACAAAATCAAAAAATTAGAACTCCTTTTCTAATTTTTGGGGACGGTTCTTTTCGTTCTTTGAAACATATGACAAGGGGACGGGGGTAACGTCATAGAACTTTATGACGCTACCCCCGTCCCCTTGTCATATTAGCGGGATAGGGATGCTGCGTAAGTATTTGCAGCTTTATCCACCTTGCCTTTTTCAATAAATTCAAATATTTTAGATTTTAATGTTATGTTTTCAATACCCCTTTTTATTTTAATAACATCGATTTCTTCTTCTGTCAGCACCTGTCTGAGTTTTTCTTCCGTTTCAAAAGCTAATATAGGGGCTTCTTCTTTCCCGAAATCTACAAAGCAGAGGGGCGGAAACATTACGCACCACCAGTTGCTGCCTTCAGCCTTTCCAATTTCAATTCTTACAGCATCATAATAACCTTCCGGTAATACTATTTCTTCATAAGTTTTGCGGGGGAATTTATAGTTGCCGTAATACACGTCTACATCATAATCACATCCTTCTTCCTTAACAACTTCTTCTGCTTCGCTTCTGATTTGATTGAGCTTTTCCACAATTAGACTTGAACTTTCGGACTTATATATTATATCCTCAAATTCTTCATTAAAGGTGGTAATTATTTTGTTTCTCACCTTGTATTTCAGCTGCTGGTCTTTAAGGCTGTCTGAATTTGCCAAAACATGCAGCCGGATTACTTTGCTCTTTATTTCAGACAAGCCCGAATAAGCTTCTGCCGAATATGCAATCGCAATTGCCAAAATAACAAATACAGCTGAAATAAATATTTTCTTGGAATATTTCATAATTTTTTCCCTCCTATTTAACTAATCCAACACTTTTTATTTCCATCTTGTAGTATACATTTATATCTGCCTGAGCAAATACCTGGTCATATTTATCCATTATCTTTTCATAGTCCCTTTTGTGATATTTATACAATTTATCCTTAATCCTGATCAAATCTGCATTGTATGTACTTTTAAGCTTCTCTACCGTATTTGTTGAGCTCTCTGAAATTTTCTTAATAGATTCTTCTTTCACCCTGTTAAGGAAACTCCTGTCTTCCAGGCTGTTGTTGCCTATTGTGAAGGAATCAATGTAACAATAAAGAGTGATATAGTAGTCCGCTTTAAGCTTGTCGCCTTGTAATGTAATATTGTCTGTCATTGATACATCCACTGCAGCCAATGATATTGAAGCATCATCCATTTCAATGTTAATATTCCTGACATTGGCATTTACAGGGTCCAATAAAAGCATTACAGCTTCCAATTCGTCTGTTTCCAGAAAGCCTATGAGCTCATATTCTTTTACTATTGCTGCACTTTCAATTTTCAAACTTTTTTCATTTGCTTCAACTACAGGTATCATTGCATTTCCTGTCTTACCAAGACATAGAATTGCTTCATCAAAGGTAAATATATCCTGATAGCTTTCTCTTTTTAGTTTTACCAGCATGTCGCTTAAAAATCTCCCCACAATAGGATTGCTTGGTATTTCAGTATTTATAATGTCTTCCGCCTTTCCTTTTGCTATACAAATTTTAACCCTTCGGTTCATTTGGGGAGACCGCTGAATTTCATCAAAAATTTCCTTTAATGCCTTAGAATCCCTTGCAAGGTCTTCACCTAGTACTATTACCTGCATAAGCCTGTCTGAAATGACTTTGTCCGAATGAAGGTAGTTGAGCCGGTAAAAATCAGCAAAACTTTTGCCTTCATTCGAATAAACCAGCCTCTCTTCTTCGCTTCCCTCATTTATTTTGGGTATTTCAGAAATAAATTTAAGGCTATCATCCACTTTGTCAATACCCACTGAAAACATGTACTCTCTTTTGTTTATTTCAACACTGTCCCAGCATCCGTACAGAAAAACAGTAGATATTATTAAAAAAACTATAATTAACCTTTTCATATAGACCTCACTATATATTTCTCTTATGCTAAGTCTTGCTGCTTGCAAATGCCAGCAAGAGCGGTATCAAAAAATTCAAGGCACTGATTATGTACACCGGTATGTGGATGTAGGGAAACATCATATACATACCCGGCAGTCCTGCAGCCATCAAATACAGTATTGGTATCTGAATGAATATAAAATAGCCGTTTTCCCTTGTTTTGAATGTTTCCTGCATAGCAAGATTTGTAAAAAATGCAAGTATGCAGACACTTGAGAAAATAACAATTATTTGTAAGCATAATCCAACGATTTCCGTGCTTTCGAAAAAGAAACCCGGGATATTCACAAATTTCATAATAGAAATAAAAGGCCAAACAAGATTTGCAGCTTCTTTTGTTCCAAACTTTACAATAATCAATACATAACTTGCAATGTACAAGGCAGTAGATATTACTATGAACCTTTTATTTGTTTTCAGGTTTTTTTCCTTGGCAGATACTTTGCTGTTAGAAAATAAAAGCACCGAAAATCCAAGAAAACCAAGCATTGCATTAGGTACGGATTTCAAAACTCCTTCAACATCTGCAGGATATAAAGGAAAAATATTTGAATAGTCTGCATAATATGTTGAAAATACTATTATCAGCAAAAATGGCACGAGAGCAGTTATAATGGCTATATTCGTTATATTGGCAATTGACTGTATTCCCTTTTTCGTTGCATAGGCTGCTGTCAGCAATATTGTTATGATAATTGTGCTTATGGGAGTTCTAAACATCATCATCAATTTTATCTGCTCGGAAAAATCCTTCATTATCAGGCTGTTGACCGTCAAAAACATCAAAATGTAGTAGCCCCCTATTAATTTAGAAATAAATTTAGGGAAAAGTTTATTCGAAACGCTTATAATTGTATCTTCTTCATACTTTTTCATTGCCTTATTAGTTGCCTTTACTGCAAAATAAAGTAAAATTGCTGCAATTATTATTGAAATCCAGCCTTCAGGACCGTCAACTTCCGTAAGTATCACCGGCATCAACATAGCCTGCAATACAAATGATACTAATACTAAGATCGATAAATTCTGATAAGGTGTAATATCCTGATTAAACATTTTTCCTCTCTTCTTTTTCCATATGCAGATAATCCGGTTTGCGGACTAATTTGCTTATTCTTGGTCTTACAATAGTGTCCCTTAAGTCCCTTTTATTTTCAACAAAGTTTGTAAAGGGAGTCATATAAGGCACTCCGCAGCTCTTCAATGTACAAAGATGTATTATGAGAAAGCTTAAGCCAATGGATATTCCAAACAAACCGAATGTTGCAGCTAATATAATAAATCCAAAGCGGATAAGCCTTAATGTTGCACCAAAATTATAAGATGGTATGGTAAAGGATGCTATTGCAGTCAATGCAACAACAATTACAGCCAATGGAGTTATTAATCCTGCTTCAACAGAGGATTGGCCTATAACCAGGCCTCCCACCAAACCTATGGTTGAGCCTACGGGAGTTGTAATTCTAAAGGATGCTTCTCTTACCAGCTCAATTACAAGCTCCATTAAAAGTGCTTCAAAGCATGGTGGAAATGGTACATTTGCCCTGGAAGCCGCTACATACAAGGCTAGCTGGGTAGGAAAAAGGTTGGGGTGGTATTGTGTAACAGCCACGTATAAAGCAGGCAAGAGTATTACAATGGGAAGTGCAATATACCTTAACATACGGGTTGCACAAGCCGGCAGCCACCTTTCATAATAATCCTCCGAAGACTGCATGAATGAAACAAATATTGCCGGAGCAATCAAAACGGAAGGAGTATTATCTATGGCTATAACAATTCTTCCTTCCAGCAGGGCAGATGCTGCAGCATCAGGCCTTTCAGTATTTTCAATTTGAGGAAAGGGTGAATAGCCGTCGTCTTCTATCATTTCTTCGATGTAGGAGCTTTCAAGGACAGCGTCTATTTCAATATTCTTAATTCTTTTTTCAACTGTTTCCAATACTGTCCTGTTTGCCAAATCTTCTATGTACATTATGGCTATATCTGTTTTAGACCTAATTCCAACCTGGTTGTATTTAACCTTTAGCTTGGGGTCTCTTATCCTCCTTCTGATTAATGAAATGTTCACCTTCATTGTTTCGTTGAAACCATCTCTTGCGCCTCTTATCAATGTTTCCGCAGAAGGCTCCTGGACACCCCTCATAGGCCAGCCTCTTGAGGAAAGCATTATTCCCTTATTGCAGTTTTCTAATAAAAGGACTGTTTCCCCGGATAGTATTTTATCAATACACTCCTCAATGGTTGTTATAATTTGGATTTCTGAAATTGAAATGCTTGTTTTGGCAATTGCATCCTGCATGTGAACGTTTGACATATTTTGAATCTTTTCAAGGTCAAGGCCGGTAAGAAGAGATTCAATTGCATACTCGCTTATTGCTTCCTTTGTAGTCATTCCGTCCACATAAAACAAAAGCATTTTAAGCTTTTTTATTTTGCCCCCTTCCAGCTTCCTGAAAACTATATCATCGGTATTTTCAAAAATCTTCTTAAGTGTTTGTTCATTTTTATTTAAATCTGAATCAATATTTTGTTTTATATCTATATCCTTCATAAGCCCCCCTACATGTATATTGCTATTGCAGCAAAAACAGCTAATAGTCCGTAAATAATTCCTGTAAATCGAACTATTTTATAATCTCTGTGGTAATTGTTCCTTTTTAGTTCCTTGCTGGTTCTAAATATCAATATGTAGCTGATTATTAAAAAAATTATTATTACATCGTTGTTTATTATTCTTTTTAAATCGTTGATTAAAAACATAAATACTCCTTTATGGGATAAGCTGTTAGTAATATCTGCACTTTTTAAGTTTTTATACCAAAAAGTTAAAAAAGGCTCCTTTATGTTAATAAAAGAACCTTCTTATGCTGATATCCCGCGTCAGTTTGTCATAAACTGTATTTCTGCTTTTTTCTGACCAGTGTTGATATGTCTATGCCCAGTCTCAATGCTGCTTCTTTCATGCTTTTTGAAACAGCCAAGGTTGATTCAATAATTTCCTTTTCGTATTCTTCTGTTTTTTCTTTCAATGTCTTGTTACCTGTAACAAAAAGCTCAGCAGGGTCTGTACCGCCCGGCATGATCAAATGCTCCCTGAATAAGTCTGTTCCGATTTCTGCTCCGTCTGCCATTAATACCAGGCGCTCGATTATATTTTTCAACTCCCTGATATTGCCCGGCCACTCATATATTAAAAAGCTTTGAAGGCAGCTTGAAGAAATATAGCAGTTTTTCCCGTACTTATTATTGTAATACTCAAGAAATTGCGTGGATAGGGGTATAATGTCTTCTTTCCTGCTTCTAAGGGGAGGAATTATAAATGTAACTACATTTAAGCGGTAGTACAAGTCAGCCCTGAATTTTTTTTCTTCCACAAGCCGCTTCAAATCATGATTTGTTGCAGCAATAATTCGTGCATTAAATTCAATGGGGCTGGTGCCTCCAATCCGGTAAAACATTTTGTCGTTTATTGCACTTAAGAGTTTAACCTGGAGGGTATAGGGCATGTCGCCTATTTCATCAAGGTAAAGTGTCCCTCTGTTAGCTTCTTCAAAAAGTCCTTTCTTCCCCCCTTTTAAAGCACCGGTGAAAGCACCTTCTTCGTAGCCGAAAAACTCTGATTCCAGTAAATGCTCCGGTACAGCACCACAGTTTATTTTTATGAATTTACCCTTGCTTTGATTGCTTATGGAATGAATATATGTTGCAATAAAATCTTTTCCAACACCGGTTTCCCCTAAAATTAAAATTGTACTGTCCACTTTGGATATTTTCTTTGCTTTTTCGTAAATGCTCTTCATTCTTATATTATTTGTAATTTCATCTGGGTCGTGTGCCGGCTCGGTTTTTACATTGTAGTCGCTTCTTATAAATAGGTTCTTTTCCTTTGTAATGGTTTTCATCAATACATCTAATTCAGATACATCCCTTATAACGGCTATGGTTTTTGACAGATTTCCATTTTCATCAAATATAGGCGAGCCCGAAACCAAACACCGCTGACCCTTATAGTAGTGGTTTATGGTTGATACAGGTCCCTTTGTTTCTATAACTTTTGCACAGCATGAATTAGGCAGTATATCGCTTTTCCTCAAGTTATAAACCGTATTTCCTATAATTTGTTCTCTTGTAAGCCCTGATAAATTCAAGAATGCATCATTAACATATATAGTTGTCCCTAATTCATCTGTAATATAAATTCCGTCTTTTAATTTATTGAGCATTTCATTGTATAAGTATTGCTGAGAATTCAGTCTTTCTATTTGCTTTTGAAACTCGCTTCCTATTGTAAAATCATAAAAGAAAAAACCAAATAAATCGTGATTGTATAATTTAAATTCGTTATGGATAACATAATATACGGAATTATCAGAATATTTAACAGAATAAAGGTTTTTATCCATGTCAACATTGATATCCTGAAAGAATACTGTTATTTTTTTGTTTAATATGTCGGTTTTAACAATATTTGTTTCAAAGTATTCATTGCAATATAAAATATTAAATTTGTCGTCAGTTATTACGAATCCAATATTAAGATCGTATTTAATCGGTGTTATTTCTTCACCCCCTTGCATAAATAAGCAAATAATCAAATATTTGACAGGCATTTTAAAATACTAAGTACTGTAAATATTATACACTTATATATGCAGATTTGCAATGATTTTTTTAAATTATATGCAGATTTGCATATAATAAAATTTACAAATTCTGGGCATTATTATAATTTCATCATTCTTGCAGGAAAAATATTGGCATAAAAAATGCAACATAATACTATGAAAATAAATTTAGGAGGATCTTATGAGAAAAGCAGTAATTGTTTCAGCAGCAAGAACGCCTATAGGTTCTTACGGCGGTGCTTTTGCTTCACTGTCAGCTGTTGATTTAGGAGTTGTTGCAGCAAAGGAAGCTATTAAAAGGGCAGGTATTGAACCTGCAATGGTGGAAGAAGTTTATTTAGGCAATGTACTAGGGGCAGGTTTAGGGCAAAACGTTGCAAGACAAGTAAGTTTAGGGGCAGGTATTCCTGTTGAAATTCCTGCCCTGACAATTAATATGGTGTGCGGCTCAGGCTTAAGAGCAGTGAGCATGGCAGCCCAGTTTGTTGAAAGCGGGCAATGTGACATAATTTTGTGCGGGGGCACAGAAAGTATGACCGATGCTCCCTATCTATTGCCAAAGGCCAGATGGGGACATAGGATGGGCGACGGTAAAGTAGTAGATTACATGGTCCATGACGGCTTGTGGGATATATTCAATGGTTATCACATGGGAATAACAGCTGAAAATATTGCAGACCAGTATGGACTGACAAGAGAAGAGCAGGATGAATTTGCTGCACAAAGTCAGATTAGGGCGGAAGAAGCCCAAAAATCAGGTAGATTTGCAGATGAAATTGTGCCTGTTACAATAGCGCAAAGAAAGGGAGACCCCTTAGTTATTGATACTGATGAATTTCCGAGACATGGTTCAACCGTAGAAAAAATGGCAAAATTAAAGCCTGCCTTTAAAAAGGATGGAACTGTTACAGCGGGAAATGCATCCGGTATAAATGACGGTGCTGCAGCTTTAATTGTTATGAGCAAGGAAAAAGCTGATGAGCTTGGATTGAAATATTTGTGTGAAATTGCAGGTTACGGCTCTGCGGGAGTTGACCCAAAGGTTATGGGATTAGGACCTATTACGGCAACTAAAAAAGCATTGGCAAATGCAGGATGGACTATTGATGACATAGAGCTTGTTGAAGCTAATGAAGCTTTTGCTGCACAATCACTGGCAGTTGTTCGTGATTTAGGATTAAATCCTGAAATTACAAATGTAAACGGCGGGGCAATAGCATTAGGGCACCCCATAGGTGCGTCAGGAGCAAGAATACTTGTAACCCTTTTATATGAAATGCAGAAAAGAGATGTCAAAAAAGGCCTGGCAACACTTTGCATAGGCGGCGGTATGGGAACTTCATTACTGGTTGAAAGATAAAGAAAGGATGATAGTATGATCAATAAAATAATATCTTTAAATGAAGCGGCAGATATGGTCAAGGAAGGCATGACTGTTATGGTAGGCGGATTTTTGGCAAATGGCTCTCCGGAAAACATAATAGATGCTTTGGTAGAAAAGAATGTTAAAAATCTCACTCTTATTTGCAATGATACCGGTTTTCCCGACAAAGGGGTAGGAAAAATGGTTGTAAATAAACAATTTAAAAAAATGATTGCTTCCCATGTGGGGACAAATCCTGAAACAGCAGCCCAAATGAATTCAGGGGAAACAGAAGTTGTGCTTACTCCCCAGGGAACACTTGCTGAAAAAGTAAGATGCGGCGGAAACGGTCTTGGCGGTTTTTACACACCAACGGGCATAGGGACTGAAGCAGCAGAAGGAAAGGAAATCAAAGTTATAAACGGCAAAGAATACTTGTTTGAAACTCCTTTGAGAGCAGATGTGGCTTTATTAAGGGCTTCTACAGCTGATAAAAAGGGCAACCTTATATTTAACAAAACAATGAAAAACTTCAATCCCCTTATGGCAGCAGCAGCAGACTTAGTTATTGTTGAGGCTGATAAGATAGTTGAGGTAGGCGAAATAAATCCGGAGCATGTTATGTGTTCAGGTATATTTGTTGACTATATAGTTGGAGGTGACAAATAATGGATGCAAAGAAGGTTATAGCAAAAAGAGTTGCAGAGTTGTTAAATGACGGTGATGTTGTTAATTTAGGAATAGGTCTCCCTACAATGGTTTCAAATTATATACCTAAAGATATAGATGTAACATTCCAGTCAGAAAACGGATTTTTGGGATTAGGTCCTGCTCCTTTAGAGGGAGAGGAAGATTGGGAAATTGTGAATGCAGGCGGGATGCCTTCATCAATAGTAGCAGGCGGAATGTTCTTTGACAGCGCCACATCATTTGGCATAATCAGAGGCGGGCATGTTGATGCAACCGTACTGGGAGCAATGGAAGTGGATGAAAAAGGTAATCTGGCAAACTGGAAAATTCCCGGCAAGATGGTTCCCGGCATGGGTGGTGCAATGGACCTGGTGGTAGGTGCAAAAAAGGTTATAATAGCAATGGTTCACACCCAAAAAGGAAAGCCAAAAATATTAAAAGAATGTACCCTCCCTTTAACCGCTAAAGAACAAGTTGATATTATAGTAACTGAAATGGCTCTTATGAGGGTTACAAAAGAAGGACTGCTGCTTGAAGAATTAGGACCTGAAGCAAGCGTTGAAGATGTTGTTGCTGCAACAGAAGCAAATTTAATCGTTTCAGCTGACTTGAAACGATTTGGAACAGAATTTTTAAATTAAAAACTCTTTGATATCATGACTACTAAAAAACAGGAGGAAAATTCTCCTGTTTTTAGTAGTCTATCACATAAAGGGACATCCCCTATATTCCCTCCGGTCTGTTTTTTAAAGTTAGGCTGATGGTCATCTCTTCTCCATTTCTTAAAATTGTAAATTCCGACTTATCGCCTTCCCTATAATCGTATAGCTTTCTTTGTACATCTACCATACTTTCAGTCCTTTTACCGTCAATATCAATAATAACATCATTTGGCTGAAGACCGGCTTCAGCGGCAGGGGAATTCTTCACAGTTTCTATTATAACTACTCCATAGTCTGCTATTAAATCAATACCGTAAAGCATTTCATATGTTTCAACATCCATACCTGTGATACCCACATATACAGGCTCAAAAGCTCCGTCTGTTATTACTTGTGCTAAAACTGGTTTAATTATATTGATGGGTATTGCAAAACCCAATCCCTCGGCTGACATCATTTTAGCCGTATTTATTCCTATTACCTGGCCTCTTGCGTTAAACAAGGGACCTCCGCTGTTGCCTGAATTTATGGATGCATCAGTCTGGATAAGAGGCTCAATTATTGTTCCGTCTTCAACCTGGATAGATCTGTCCAGACCGCTTACTATACCTTGAGTTACTGTTCTTTCCAGGTCCAGGGTCATTGGATTTCCAATTGCTACTGCAGGCTCGCCAACCATTAATTCATCAGAATTTCCTATTTCGGCAATTGGAAGTCCTGTCTTATTTATTTTTACTATTGCCAGGTCCAATGATGTATCATACCACATGACCTGACCTACTTCAACCGAACCATCAATTAAAGACACTGTAATATTTTTATAATTCCCGTCACCTATTACATGAGAGTTTGTAACTATATATCCGTCTGAATCTACAATAAAGCCGGACCCCATACTTTGTGCATTTCTCGTTTGAGGACCCCAGAATGTATTAACCTGTTGTTCAACTTCAGTTGTAATTCCCACAACAGTTCTTTGTGACTTTTCTGCAACGGCTGCTGCGAAATAAACATCATCGGATAGATTTATATTGACCTCTTGGGCATTGATTGATGATTTGGCTGCTTCTTCCTCATCTTTTGCATTTAATAATTTATTTGCTGTCACATAAGAGCCTGATAAGCCTCCGATTATTGCAGCAAGCAAGACAAGAGCAATGTAACCCATAAATGACTTTTTTCGTTTAGGGGGTTTTATAGGTTCTCTCATGACGAAATTAATATCCCCGTATGCATTTGACCTATTACCTTCTTCCATGTTTTGTTTTGTTTCGTCTTGTTGATTTTCATTTTCCGAATTACCATTTAAATTTTGATTGTAATCCATTTATATCGCTCCTTTAAGTACATATCTTAATAATATTCTTTTTATAATATAATTATATCCCCCTTTTCTTTATTGAAACTTAATTAAAGAAAAATTTTTAACTGTATTCTTATTAGGAATGAGGCTTAAGGGTGGATTAAAAAGGTATTGAAATATGGCATTTTTCATATATAATAGAAAATGTGCGGAGGTAAGAATGAAAATTTTAAAAATAGCCCTTCAAATAACAATAATTTATGTAATTTATCTGGCAGGTAATCTTATAAGCAGTCTGATATCCAATATAATTGTTATTCCCGGCAATATAATAGGAATGGTAATACTCCTGCTCTTACTTGCAGGAAATGTTTTAAAGCTTTCAATGATTGAAGAAACATCAAGCTTCATGCTTAAATACATGGGATTTTTCGTTGTGCCCATGACGGTGGGCATTATGGAATCCTATAAGCTTGTACAAGACAGCATTATGCAAATAATTTTTATTCTGTTTGTATCTTGCATTCTAGTAATGTATATATCCTGCAAGGTTACCGATATACTGATTTTATACAAGGAGAAGAGCCGTGATTGATATGTTTACAGCTGTTTTTTATATACTGCTTACAATTATTGTATATAAATTCAGCATCCTTATTAACAATAAGTTCAAAATAGCATTTTTGAACCCCATAATTATTACTGCCCTTATAATTATTATTATTTTAAAATTATTTAACATTGCTTATTCTGATTATTATAAAGGAGGGAGCATTATAGTATCAGGCTTGGGTCCTATTGTTGTAGTGCTTGCAGTACCTCTTTATAAAAACAGGGATGATCTGATGAAAAACTTTATTCCCATAATAGGAGGAATAACAGCCAGTATAATCACAACATTTATATCAATAACCGTTTTATGCAGACTGTTTGCAATTGATGAAACAATATTTTTGTCCCTCTTGTCCAAATCAGTTACAACCCCCATGGCTGTTGAAACAACTAAAATGCTTGGGGGAAATGAAGCTGTAACTGTTTTGGCTGTTATAATCACCGGTTTAATAGGTGCTGCTTTTGCACCCATAATAATGAAAATAGGTAAAATAAAGCATAATATTGCAAAGGGAATAGGAATCGGTTCTTCATCCCATGTACTTGGTACATCCAAGGCAGTTGAAATGAATGAGGAGGCCGGTGCATCCAGCGGTCTTGCAATAGGTGTAGCAGGTTTATTGACCATAATGGCA
>CAZAYQ010000030.1:0-13760 GCA_964489345.1 uncultured Clostridia bacterium
ATGAAATAATCATCGAATAAAAAATAAATATCAGGTCTTTGACCTGATATTTATTTTAACACACTGAAAACAAGCTTAGGGGTAATTTGAATTAACTGATTGATAAACAAGAAAAAAAATAGTACAATAAAACAAAAACGAGGTTTTTATGGCTAAAAAAAAGATTTTGATTGTTGAGGACGAGCAAAAGATAGCACGGTTTTTAGAGCTTGAATTAAAATATGAGGGCTATGATGTAACAATAGCCAATAACGGCAGAGAGGGCTTTGAACAAGGTAAATCCCCGGACATTGATCTGATAATACTTGATTTGATGCTGCCCGGATTAAGCGGTATTGAAGTATGCAGACGCTTAAGACAGACCTCCGATGTTCCAATAATAATGCTTACGGCAAAGGATGATATATCAGACAAGGTAACAGGTCTTGACATAGGAGCCGATGATTATATGACAAAACCCTTTGCCGTGGAAGAATTGCTGGCACGAATAAGAGTATTGTTAAAAAGAAAGTACCATAAAAACGATGATGAGGACCTTCTCATAGTCGGCAAGCTTAAGCTGTCCAAAAACAATTACAAGGTTGAATACGACAATGATAATATCGAGCTTACGAAAAAAGAATTTGAGTTATTGGAATACCTTATGCGGAACAAAAACATAGTTCTGTCCAGGGAAAAAATTCTGGACAATGTTTGGGGATATGACTATTATGGAGACACTAACATAATTGATGTATACATAAGATACATAAGAAGCAAGATAGACCAGAAATATGATTTAAATCTTATTGAAACAGTGAGAGGAGTAGGCTACATCATAAGAGATTGAAGGAATACAAATGGTAAAGACAATAATCAGGAAACTTTTAAACATAATTCTCTATCCCTTTAGAAAGATTGTAGAAGCTTTGGTAAGCCTTATAAAAAGGCTTAGATTTTCTATTGCCTTCAAAATCTCAACCACATATTTAATACTCTACATTATAATAATTATGACGGTTGCTCTTACAACCTCAGTCGGTTATTTAATATTTGAGCTGCAGAAATTTGAAGAGTCAACTGCAGCAGAGGATTCTGCAATAATAAAAAGCAGCTTTCCTGATTTTAATAATATAGATGTAAGCGGAAAGACATATAATTCCTTTGAAATATTTGACAGCAGTCTGAATACATACTATTCATCGGGAAAGCCCGGCAGGTATGCAGACAGCCTTATAGTAATTGCGGAAAAAATAATAATTGACAATGAATATGTTCATTCGGAAAGCTTCATGAAAAACGGTTCTATGTATTATATGAATGTAAACTACCCTATGGAAGACATGCTCAGAGATGCCTGGAAGATAAGCTTTATGGTTTTAATATCAGGGGCCATAGGTCTTATGTTTTTTGCCCCTATTGTTTCAAGCACCAGCTACAAGCTTATCGGTCCCATTAAAAACATGACTGAGATAACCAGGACTATAACCGTGAATAACATTAACACCAGGCTGGATGTGAAGGGAACGGAGGATGAATTAAAGGAATTATCCGAAACCTTCAATGAAATGATGGACAGGATAGAAAGGGGTTACAAAACACAGCAGCAGTTTGTTTCAGATGCTTCTCATGAGCTTAGAACACCAATAGCGGTTATAAAGGGTTATGTAAATATGCTTGACAGGTGGGGGAAAAATGACAAGGCAGTCCTTGATGAGTCCATTGAAGCAATTAAAAATGAAACCGACAGTATGCAGAATTTAATTGAAAAGCTATTGTTTATAGCAAGAAGCGACAGAAGCACACTCAATTTTACTAAGGAAGATTTCAGAATATCTACAGTTCTGAATGAAATTGAAAAAGAAACAAGAATGATTGACACAACACACAAACTATATTTTAAATTTTATGATGACGCAACTATTTACGGAGATAAAATGCGTATTAAACAAGCTGTGAGAATACTTCTTGACAATGCGATGAAATATACTCCTCCGGGAAAATATATTATGGTTTCAGGTTACATTGAGGATGAATATTATGTGATAAAGGTTGAGGATACAGGTGAAGGAATTCAAAAGAATGATTTGGATAAAATATTTGACAGACTTTACAGGGCAGAACAGTCAAGAAGCAAGAAGATAAGCGGTCATGGATTGGGGCTGTCCATTGCAAAAATAATTGTATTAGGTCATAAGGGGAAAATAAAGGTTAAGAGCACACCGGGAAAGGGTTCGGAATTTTCCCTGCTCTTTCCTCATCTTGACAACTGATTCAAATTCACTTAAATTTTGACATAAAACAACAAAATAAGCTAGAGATATATCCTTTCCTTAGTAGTATAATAGCTTGTACATTATGCAGAAAGGATGATTTTGTGAATATTCAGTTTATAGAAACAACAAATGTGCTGACTATCAAGCTCAAGGGAGAATTAGACCACCACAGTGCAGATGATGCAAGGATTTTAATCGATGAAAAAATTAAAAATGAAAATTTTAATAAACTGGTAATAGATTTTAAGGGACTTGATTTTATCGACAGTTCAGGCATCGGTTTTATCATCGGCCGATACAAGGTCATAAGAAAGCGCAATGGTGTGATCGAAATAGTAAATGCCGGCAAAAAGATAAGAAAGATTTTGGACATGAGCGGCATTGGAAAAATAATAAAAATAAAATAGGGGGACAAAATGCATAATAACTACGTATATATTAAAATTCCAAGCTTGTCAGTTAATGAATCCTTTGCAAGGGCTGCTGTTGCAGCATTTTGCTCAAGCTTGAATCCAACCATTAATGAAATATCTGATATTAAGACAGCAGTATCAGAAGCAGTTACAAATGCAGTAGTACATGCCTATGAGGACGAAATAGGAGAAATTGAAATTCAATGCAGAATCAAGGGGCAGTTAGTTGAAATAATAGTTGAGGATTTCGGCTGCGGAATCGCAGATGTGGAAAAGGCAAGAGAGCCGTTATTCACTACACGTCCGGAACTGGAACGTTCGGGAATGGGCTTTTCGGTTATGGAATCTTTCATGGATGAACTGGTTGTATTGTCGGAAAAGGATGTTGGAACAAAGGTAATATTAAGAAAAAAAATATCCAAGAAAAAACTTAAGACATTAAATGAAGAAAGCGATGACGAAAGTTCAGAAGATGAAGAATAAATATTTTTTTCTGCACAGCAGGTTTTAGAATTAATATAAGGAAGTAAAATTTAACAAATTTTGATAAAGAAGGCACTTTTAGTGCTTTTTTTTAGTATTCAAATATCTTTTTTGTAAATAATACTTATGAGGTGATATATATGAAAAAAAAGATATTTTTTTTAGTAATAATTTTAATTGTCGGATTGACTGCCTTATATTTAGGCAACAACATCGACAGATCCTTGAAAAGAATACCTGAAAGTGCAGTTTTATTATAGCAAAGTCCTGCAGGAGGAAGTATGAAATACAATAAAGACAACTATAAAAAAGTAGTTGATGAATTAACACCAAAAAATAAAATGCTTAAAAATTGCCTTATGGCCTTTATTTTCGGAGGAGTTATATGTGTCATAGGAGAAATTATCAATGATTCCTTTGTTGCCTGGCTTGGCATATCAGATGATCAAGCATCACCCATGACGTCTGTTGTCTTAATCGGCATGAGTGCACTGCTCACAGGTTTAGGCTGGTATGACAGGCTGGGTAAAATCGGAGGTGCAGGAACAGTAGTACCTATAACCGGTTTTGCAAATTCGGTAGTTTCCCCTGCTTTGGAATTTAAGAGGGAAGGATTTATTCTGGGAACAGCTGCAAATATTTTTAAGCTGGCAGGTCCTGTTTTATTATTCGGATATTTTTCTTCATTCATTGCAGGTTTATTAAGCTTGTTATTAAAGTAAGGAGGAAGGATGAAAAAGACAGGTAAAACCTTTATAATTAAAGATGATGTAGTAATAAGGGATACTTACACCATAGCCGGAGACAAGGAAGGCAAGGGACCTTTGAAGGGCAGATTTGATATGGTTCTCGATGATGATTTATGGGGGGAAGATTCATGGGAAAAATGCGAATTAAAAATGCAGAAGAAAGCAGTGGAAAATTTAAAAGATAAAAACAGTTTAGTAAATGAAAATATTGATCTATTGATTTCAGGGGACTTGCTTAATCAAATCACATCATCCTCCTTTGCTGCAAGAGCCCTGGAATTGCCTTACATAGGTGTTTATGGCGCCTGCTCCACCATGACATTGACTATGGGCTTAGGTGCACTTATTATTGACGGAGGATTTGCCGAAAATGTAATCTGCGTTACATCCAGCCATTTCTGCAGTGCTGAAAGACAGTACAGGATGCCTCTTGAAATGGGGGGACAGCGCCATATGTCAGCCCAGTGGACAGTAACAGGCTCAGCTGCCGTATGGCTTTCAAACAGCGGGATGGGACCAAAAATAAAACATGTTACCTTTGGAAAAATCATTGATTTGGGTGTAAAGGATGCAAACAATATGGGTGCAGCCATGGCACCTGCCGCCTATGATTCATTAAGCCGGCACCTTATGGATACCGGAATTGATTATGATTTAATTGTTACGGGAGATTTGGGAAAAGTGGGAAAAAGCATAGTGAATAAAATGTTCAACGAAGATAATAAAAGCATTGAATCAAAATATGATGACTGTGGCACCATTATCTTTGATATAAATAAACAGGATGTGCATGCGGGTGGAAGCGGCTGCGCTTGTTCAGCCACAGTATTCGGCTCCTTTTTATACAAGAAATTATTAAATAATGAAATTAAAAAACTTCTGTTTACATCAACGGGAGCACTTCATTCGCCTACGGCAACTCTCCAAGGTGAAAGCATACCCGGAATTGCCCATTGTTTGGGAATTGAGATTTAGGAGGAAATATGAATTATGTTATGAGTTTTCTTGTAGGGGGTTTGATTTGTGCAGCCGGTCAGATAATAATCGATACATTCAAAAAAAATAATGCATATCTTTTGGTGATGCTGGTTGTGACAGGGTGTATATTGGGATTTTTCGGAGTTTATGATAAGCTTGTGGAAATAGGGCATTCAGGAGCAACGGTTCCACTTCTCGGCTTTGGCAATTCATTAGCCAAGGGTGCAATGGAAGAAGCCGCCGAAAAAGGATTTATGGGGGCACTTAGCGGGGGAGTGGTAAGAACAGCTCCGGGAGTTGCAGCTGCACTTATATTCGGTTACATGGCTGCCGTTTTATTCAATCCTCATGGAGATAAATAGTATGACCTAATCCCATTTATTAAAGGTATGGGGACACAACTCCCTATTAAGGGAGAGCCTATGATAGCAGGAGGAATGTCCCCAAATTAAGATTCTCTGAATAAATACTCTATTATCTTAATCGTTTTCTATGGATTCAAGTATTTCATCTATTGGTTTTTCAGAGTCCTCTTCAGTATCATCAAACCCATCAATTATATCATTGATAATATCTTCCAAAGTACCTCCGTTTCCGTTATTGCCATTTTCTCCATTCCCGCCATTTTCATGACCATTGTTTTCTTCGAGCAGCCACTGGTCATAGTGCCATTTGGTGTGATAGTAGCATGTTCTTAAAGGAAGCTGATACTGAAAGTCTTCGGTTATAAGCCCTGAGAATCCTAACTTTTCAACTTCAATACCGGAAACATGAGTTATTTGACCATTTTCATCAACTGACATCTGCTCTCCATATATAAGCTGAAGCTCTTCCATGGTAAAAATAATTCTGTCTTCTAAAATTTGCCGGTATAATTTTTTGACTTCGTAGTTATCTGTCTTGGCTTCCGGGTCATAAAGAGGATCCCTTAGTACAAATACCCTTTCTTCAACCAGGTTGCCGGGGCAGTATATGGACTTGAACATGTTTGAGCTGGTACATACTTCAGCCTTAACATGAACATCGCAGGTTTCCGTGGGCTGAGTTCCCGGTACGAAATATTCTGTAATAATCTGACTGCCTCTTTGATCATGGGCACAAAGGTCTCCCGGCAGCTTCCCTGATTGTGAACAAACACTCATAGCTATTAAATTCGGATTTCGGGAAAATGTTGCGGGAGCCAGCCCTTGGTGTATGGGAGTCATAATTCCGCTCCAAAGTCTTGCGTTGTTTCCGCTGTCACCGGATAGTTTCATCTGTACATTATCATTTCCAACCCAGATTCCACCTACATAGTATTGTGAAAATCCCACATACCAAAAATCTCCGTTTGCCTGCGTAGTCCCTGTCTTGCCTGCAACTTCGATTCCTAATTCATTAGGAAGCCTTGCCCTGTATGAAAGACCCGGATTTACCGTTGTTCTTAAAATATCCTTCATTAATGAGGCTACTTCAGGACTTACTGCCACATGGCTTTCAGGGATATTTTCCAGTATTGTTTCATCTCTGGAATTTACTACTTGAGTATATACAATAGGCTCAATATATAAGCCATCATTGGCAATTGCACCGTAGGCAGCAGTCATCCCCAGGGGTGAAAATCCCTTTGTAAGACCGCCCAATGCGAGGGAAGCCAAATTCACATCATTGTAATAGGGGTTTTCCTGAGGAGATACAAAGGTATCATTTTCAGGGTTATTTTGGTCTATGAGACCTAATTTTGTCAAAGAGTTAATGGCAGCATCAAGACCTATTGTTTCAAGCATGGTGACCGCATTTGTATTTATTGACTGCTCAATTGATTTTCTGAGAGTTTGTATACCCCAGTATTTAACACTTCTGTGCTCATACCAGTTTTTAGGCCACCTGTCTCCTTTTTCATTGTATCTTGGAATGTCATCTATGGGGTAAGCTGCTGAATATCCCAGGTCAAGAGCAGCCAAATATACTGACAGGGGTTTAATTGTTGAGCCCGGCTGTCTTGCCGCGTCTGTAGCCCGATTGAATGTTTTGCTTCCTTCAATCTGCCTTCCCCCTATTATTCCTTTAATTTTACCAGTTCTGTAATCCATTATTACAGCTGCGGACTGAGGCTGTACAATACCTTTTTCCTGGAAGAAGAAATACCCTTCCGGTATTCTTAACAGGCCATCGCTTCTTATATTAAACATTCCGGGATTCTTATCCAAATAGCTTTTCTCTATTTTAAAGGTCCCTTTTGAACCGGTCCTATCAATTATTTCATAATTGTTTCCAACATTGAGGGCACCTATGGTGTGAGAAACAAAGTTCAATTTATCATCAATTGTATAGGCATCAACAATATCTATCGTTGATGAATATATGTCGAATTTTTTGGAGTTTATTATCAAGTTCCCGCCTATATCAATGCTGTATTCATCAGGATTTAAGTAAATATTGTTTTCTTCATCCATTATGTTTTCTCTGGCAAAAAATATCAGCTGACCGCTTTCATTTAGGATATTTAATCCCGAATCAAGCATTCCGTCCCCCTGGCCTCCCGACCATCTGAAATATCTCCAGTCCTGGGCGATAGGTTTATCTCCTGTGGGCTCGGCACCTAAATATAATACAGAAAAATTATCATAGGACTGCTCAAGTGATTTTTGAATATTTACATCAATAGTGGAAGTTATTGTCAAGCCGCCTTTGTAAAGGTAGTTTTCAGCTTCCTCATAGGTCATGCCTAATTCAGCCATTAAATCTTCTATTACCTTTTCTTTTACATAGTCCATGGGAGTTGAAGAAATACCTTCTATTTTTGTTTGTCCCGGGTTTAATGCAGCACGCATATCCTCTGCCATGGCTCTATCGTATTCTTCTTGATTAATGTATTCTAATTCAATCATTCTGTTTAATATAGTATGTTGTCTGTCAATTGCAGTTTGATTGTAGACACATGCATATTGAACTGAACCTATGAATACATATCCTATAATATCTTCTTCGGGAATATCATTAATGCTGTCCAAATCGTATCTGTTATAAGGGGCAAATGACGGTCCCTTTGCAGCCCCTGCCATTAATGCGCTTTCAGCTAATGTAAGTTCGCTTACATCCTTCGAAAAATATGTATAGGCTGCTGTTTGAACTCCATAGGCGCTTTGCATAAGAGGTATGGTGTTCAAATAGTTTTCAAGGATTTGATCTTTGGAAAGAACACTTTCTACCTTAAGGGCTAAGTAAGCTTCCTTGATTTTTCGTTCCCAGGATTTTATATCGGTCAAGTATAAATTTTTAACCAGCTGTTGTGTTATGGTGCTGGCACCTTGCGCAGTAGGGTCTCCTTCTTTCACATTGTGCATAAGGGCACCTATAATACGTTTTATGTCAATACCCGGGTGGTCTTCAAAACGGTGGTCCTCAATTGCAATGAAGGCATTTTGCAAATGTTTGGGTATTTGTTTTAGCGGTACTATTTCCCTGTTTTCATTAGGGTCATGAATTTGTTCTATGACACTTCCGTTTTCATCAACTATAACAGAGCTTTCCGTCAGAGTGCCTAATACATTTGTAGCGTCTATTTCAGGAGCAGTTTTGATTATTCCCATAACCATTCCAAAAATAGCCCCTCCTGCAATAATTACCGCCACAAGAACTAAAAGAAGGGTTATTCTTATTATTACCTTTCTTTTCTTTTTGGCTATTCTTTTTTTCTTCCTGTCTTTATCCTTTGTATCTTGATTATTTTCATTTATTTCAGAATTCTTTTTTTCTTTTGACATAACTACCTCCGCTTTTGCATTAGTTAGTATACCACAATTAAAGCAAATATTGTCAAAGATTTTGTCGCCTTAGTAATTATATAATAGAAAGGGCGTGAAATCAATATTTTATTAATTGAGGGCAGAAAAATTGTCCTGATAGACAATAATACATAAACAGGCCCCTGAAAATTTTCTCCAGATATGACGCTTTAAAGAATAATTGCAAAATAACAGCTTCAATGATATATTGTATATACAGGATAAAAATATTCAATAATATTGTAATAACACGAATTTTTTAATATATAAAACCAGAGGGAGGTTTAATTGGAAAAGGAAAAGTGTTTATTGGTTGCAGTCCAGCTTCAAGGCCAAGAAGAAAGCGACATGGAAGAACTTGGTCAATTGGCTGAAACCGCAGGGGGTCAGGTTCTATCGGCCATTGTTCAGAACAGGCAGTGCATTGACAACAGATTTTATGCAGGCCAGGGAAAAATTGAAGAAATAGCAAATTATGTAAAAGAACTGGATATAGATACTGTAATTTTCAACGATGAATTAAGCGGCTCACAAATTAGAAATATTGAAGAGGTTATTGACGCAAAGGTAATAGACAGGACTAACCTCATCCTTGATATATTTGCAAAAAGAGCTTTAACCAAGGAAGGGCAGCTTCAAGTGGAGCTGGCACAGCTAAAATACAGCCTCCCCAGACTTGTAGGAGTTAATAAAAATCTGTCCCGGTTAGGGGGAGGAATAGGCACAAGAGGACCGGGGGAGCAAAAGCTGGAAATTGACAGAAGAAGAATAAAAGAAAAAATTACAGATATTCAAAAACAGCTGGAAGTATTGGAAAAGGTAAGAGAAACTAAAAGAAAGAAAAGAATGAAAGACCAAATCCCCATAGTATCCATTGTGGGATATACAAATGCAGGAAAATCAACATTGTTAAATGCATTGATAGATAATGAATACAAAGAGGAAGGAGAAAACAAAAAAGTTTTCGCCCATGATATGCTTTTTGCAACTCTTGACACAGAGCTGAGAAGAGTGAGTCTGCCCGGGGGAAGAAAAGCTGTTTTTTCGGATACAGTCGGCTTTATTAAAAAGCTGCCCACACAAATTGTGGAGGCTTTCAAAGGAACATTGGAAGAAATTAAATATGCTGACCTGATAATACACCTTATTGATATAAATGATGAAAATATGTCGGCACATAAGGAAACAACCATTGAGCTTATTGAAAAAATAACAGGCAGGGAAATACCTGTTTTAACTGTTTATAATAAGGTTGATAAAATCCTGGATGAAAAAACATCTGTCTTAAATAACGGCATTATTTATATTTCAGCAAAATATAAATATAATATAGATATGCTTTTGGAAGCAGTGGATACTAAAATTAACGGCAAAAAATGCCTTTGCAATTTAAGAATACCAAATGATCAGCTAAGAACCTATTATTGGCTTTATGAAAACAGAAGAACAGAAGACGTGAAATTTGACGGCCAAGGCGCATCCTTCAGTGTTTTAATGTACGAAGATGAAAAGGAAGACTATAAGAAATATTGGAGAAAATAATGAATGATTTCAAGTCTATCCACAGAAAAGGAAGAGATGAAATAATTATTAATAAATCAAGATTCATAGGCAGCTCATGCCCTGTTGAAAGAGAAGAGGACGCCTTGGAATTTATAGACAAAATAAAGAAAGAATTCAAGGATGCTACGCACAATGTATATGCTTATGTAATCGGAGAAAATTCAAACATACAAAGATATTCCGATGCCGGTGAGCCCTCAGGAACTGCAGGCATGCCTGTTTTAAATGTGATAAACCAGAAAAATATTAAAAATGCAGCAGTTGTTGTAACAAGGTATTTCGGCGGTGTGCTCCTGGGGGCGGGAGGACTTGTCAGAGCTTATACAAAAGGTGCAAAAATTGCATTGGAAAATGGAATAATAGTAGACAAAAAACTGTTTTATGATGTATCATTTAAGATAGATTACACATTATTAGGTAAAATGGATAATGAGCTTATGAAAAACAATTTTATTATTGTTGATAAAATTTATGAAGACCAGGTGCTTATTAAACTTATAGTAGAGAATGAAAATTTAGAAAATATCGGGTCATTAGTGGGTGAAATTACAAGCGGCAAGGCTGAAGTATCTGTTGGACAGGCAGCATACTATTCCGTAAAAAAAGGGAAGATAGTGATATAAGGAGGAGAAAATGGCTGGACATTCAAAATGGAATAATATAAAAAATCGTAAAGGAAAACAAGATGCATTAAGAGGTAAAGTATTTACAAAGCTTGCACGGGCAATAACCGTTGCAGTAAGAGAAGGGGGAGCTGACTCAGACTACAATTCGACACTGGCAGCAGCAATTGAAAAAGCCAAGGCACAAAATATGCCCAATGACAATATAGACAGAGCAATAAAAGCAGGTCTTGCGGCAGCTTCCGGTGAAAACTTTGAAACAATTACTTATGAGGGATACGGACCAAGCGGGACAGCATTTATGGTTCAGTGTTTAACTGACAATAAAAACAGAACTGCTGCCGATATCAGGCATTATTTTTCCAAATATAACGGAAACTTGGGAACGACAGGCTGCGTAGGTTACCTCTTTGACAAAAAGGGTGTAATTTCAATTGAATCAGACGGTATAGATGAGGATGAACTAATGATGGCTGCACTTGAAGCAGGGGCAGAAGATTTCGGGGTTGAAGAAGACAGCTATGAAATAACAACAGTAGCTGAAGACTTTATCCAGGTTTTAAACAGCTTGAAAGAAGCAGGATATGGGAATATTAAAGGTGATATCATGTACATCCCCCAAAGCTATGTGAAGGTGGAAGATGAAGAAGCACTAAAAAACCTGGAGAAGCTTATAGATGCTTTAGATGACAATGACGATGTTCAGGAAGTTTACCACAACTGGGATATGCCGGAAGAAGAGGAAGAATGATTATTTAATGTAATGAGAATACCTTGAATTTTATTATGCAGGCATAAGTCTAATAAAGTTTAAGGTTTTTTTATGATAATTATGGTACAATATATTAGGTTAATGTGAAATATAATAAAATATGGTTGCATAATTATGAAGGAGTGATGAAAAATGTACATACCATACGGTTTATTTGATCCCACAATGCTAATTTTGATTCCCGCCATTATATTTACCCTGTATGCTCAAAGCAAAGTAAAATCAGCTTTTGAAAAATATATAAGAGTTCCCACACTAAGAGGTTATTCCGGGGCGGAAGTTGCAAGAATGCTCTTGAATCAAAACGGACTGCAGGAGGTAGCTATAGAAGCAGCTAAGACACAATTAGGCGATCACTATGACCCGGCGAAACGCGTGTTAAGACTGTCCGGGGAGGTAGCGCAAGGAAGCTCCATCGCATCTGTCAGCGTTGCGGCTCATGAGGTGGGTCATGCCATACAGCATGCAAACGGCTATGTGCCCTTATCTGTGAGAAATATGATTTTCCCCGCAGCAAAATTCGGCTCATCTGCAGCCTGGATATTTATTTTAGTGGGATTAATGATTCCCAAACTTGGAGGCCTAATGGATATAGGCATTTTGCTGTTTGCAGCAGCAGTATTATTCCAGCTGGTTACACTGCCCGTGGAGTTTAATGCAAGCAGCAAGGCATTGGAAATGCTTGATGCTAACGGATATATCCATGGCGAAGAAATAAAAGGAGCCAAGAATGTCCTTAATGCCGCTGCATTGACTTATGTGGCAGCTATGGCAAGCGGACTGGCACAGCTTATGAGATTAATCCTTATAAGAAACAGGAGAAGATAGCTCAAAAAAAATTGTTTATCTATATAAAAAATATGTAACCAAGCCGGCATGTCTTCATAATATATATTAAATAACAAATATTGGAGTTTGATAATATGTATAATGAAAATAATTTTGAAAAGGGGCATCCCTGTTGCCCTCCCGTATATGGAAATGAAACATGTAATACTACAGAAATAAAAGAGATGTTGGAAGTGTTAGTTCCGGTAACGGTTGATCCTTTTGTAGAAGTTGGTAATGTTGTTGTAACTGTTGTAGGCGAACCGTGTGTTCGACCCCTTCCATGCTCAAGCATGGGCAGAAATGGAATTTGCAAGTTTTTAGTAACTCAAAAGCTGTGTGTGCAGGTTCCTATCACTTTTAATGCCACTGCAAGAGCAAATGAGGGATTATCAACGGATTGTTTCGATCACACATGCCCGAAACTATGTTAATTAAAATAGCAGAGTGAATAATTGCTTATATAAAAGCTCCGGTATCTCACTGGGGTTTTTATATAATGATTATAAGATGCGAGGTGTGTTAATTGCAAAAAAAAGATAATAGTATGAATAGTTGGTCAGAAGGAATACTTGAAGGATAAAAAATGTTAACATATAAATTCTGTTTTTTACAGCAAAGTGTGCTCCAAAAAAATTTTAATTCCTATACATATTAATATGATCCCGCCCAGAATTTCAGCTCTTTGTTTAAAAAGCTGTCCAAATTTCTTTCCTAAATGAGACCCTATAATTGAATTAATAAAGGTAACTAAGCCAATTGATAATGCAGCACTTAAAATATCCACTTTGATAACAGCCAAGCCGACTCCTACAGCCAATGCGTCAATGCTGGTAGCAAGGGCCTGTAAAAACAGAGTCTTCGGCGTAAGAATTCTTGAACCTGCAATGCATACTTCAGGGCATTTAAGTTCACGGGCTGCTTCAAAGACCATTTTTCCGCCTATAAAGCACAGAAGAATCAGTGCAATCCAATGGTCCATACTTTCTATGGCATCACTGAATGCAGAACCGATGAAGAAGCCTAAAACAGGCATAAAGGCCTGGAAGAAACCGAAAGCGGCAGCAATTGTAATTATTTGTTTTTTATGTATATTGCCGTAACACATACCGTTTGAAATGGAAACGGCACATGCGTCCATAGATAATCCCAGGGATGTAAACAACAATGTGAAAGGGTCCATTTTGCCTCCAAGCTTCGCCCTTAATAATAAGTAAGGTTTTTATAAATATCTTTTGTCTGATAAAATTATATCATTCAATATTGTTGAAATCAAGAGTACATGCAGATTTTTATAAATAAAGGGGCTAAAGGTGTCAAGTTTATTTC
>CAZAYQ010000030.1:13860-15525 GCA_964489345.1 uncultured Clostridia bacterium
GTCAAGTTTATTTCTATAAAAAAACTAATTAAATTATTGACATATGTCACATAAAAGGTATAATTAATATATATAAATAAATTAGGAGGTTTATCATGACTTACAGCCCTGCCTTAGGAAGTACCATAAGCAACACAAAAGTGAGGACACCGGAAAACGTTTCTCCTTTTTCCGGAATGTGTTCAGTATGCACAGCAAATTGTACCGGAACCTGTGAAATAGGATTATCGGCAGTAAGGGGTTCTGAAGCAACATTTCCATATAGGAGAGATATAAATCAATTTGCTTCAGAAAAGGATTATCCCCTTGATTTTTCCCATCTATCTATTAACGGAAGGGTGTTTGGAGCTTTGGGGTGTGATGAGGATGCTTATGAAGCAACATATCCGAAGGTTAAAACTGAAACAGAATTTGGAAAAAAGAACAAAGTTAAAATGAAAATGCCCATAATTTTGCCGGCAATAGCAAAACTGAACTGGAAGGATTACTTTATAGGGGCTGCCCTTGCAGGAATATCTGTGGTAATCGGCGAAGACGCTATTCCCAATGATAAAAATATAGTATTGGAAAATGGCAAGGTTAAAGCTTCTCCCTTAGTTGAAGAAATGGTAAATGACTTCAGAAAATACAGCCGCGGATATGGAGATATCATCATGCAGGCAAGCTATGATGATGAGATTTCAGGAGTATTAGATTATGTTATACCTAAATTAGGCGTTAAATCAGTGGAGCTTAAATTTGGCCAGGCTGCAAAGGGAATTCAAGGAATGGGAAGGGTAAATTCATTAGAGGAAGCCCTGAAACTTCAAGAAAAAGGATATTTGGTACATCCTGACCCCCAAGATGCAAGTGTAGCCGAAAACTTTAAAAATGGGAAAGGACCAGTATTTGAAAAAATCGGCAAGCTTCCTATCTGGAACGAAGAAATTCTTAAAAACCGTATTGCACATTTAAGAGAATTGGGAGCAGAGCGCATTTGCTTAAAAACAGGTCCCTTTGACCCAAAAGATTTAATAAGAATTCTAAAAATTGCATCCGAAAATGAAGTGGATTTAGTTACCTTTGACGGTGCGGGCGGAGGCACAGGCAACAGCCCCGTTAAAATGATGAATGAATGGGGAATGCCTACTGTTAATTTGGAAAGCATGCTTTATGATATTTTAAAAAGAATGGATGAAAAAGGTTATTTCCTGCCCCAGATTGCAATTACCGGAGGATTTTCATTGGAAGACCATATCTTTAAGGGATTGGCTCTTGGAGCACCCTATATTCAATTTGTTGCTGTTGGAAGGGCGGCAATGGCTGCTGCAATGGTAGGAAAACTAGTGGGGGAATTGATAGAAAAAGGCAATGTACCTAAAGAATATCAAGCTTTTGGAAGTACAAAGGAAGAAATTTTCGCATGTATAAGGGAATTAAAACTTTGTTATGACAATGCAGAGGATTTGCCTGCAGGTGCAGTTGGAGTATATTCATATATAAACAGGATAGCAGCAGGCACAAAACAGCTGCTGGCTTTAAACCGTAAGTTTGATATAAAGTATATAGACAGAAGCGATATTTTCCCCTTGACTGATTTGGCAGCACAGGTAACAGGCTTAGATACATATAAGGACCTATATATTAGAGAACTTGAGAAACTTTAGTTTATGTTTAACAGTGCAA
>CAZAYQ010000031.1:0-15242 GCA_964489345.1 uncultured Clostridia bacterium
AAACAATGATAATGACAGGATGTAAAAATATAAGCGACATAACAAGAGACAAAATTCTTTTATAAATAAAAAGCGAAAGATAAGAATCAGTTTCTTTCGCTTTAAACTTTCATATTCAATTTTATCATCTTCATACCATCCCGGCTTTAGTCTTCTTCCTGCCTTAATCCTCTTTCATGCAATTCACATTCTTTTTGACTGCACTTTCCATCAACATTATATATGCAGGTAATGGTACCACATTTTCTAAAAGTCATTTTTGCAACTACATCTCGAATATCTTTCACAGCAACATTCATGACAAAGCCTCCTATTTCTAAATCTACCTTATTATATCATCAAAAATGCAACTTGTAAACAAAAACTTTCAAAAAAATCAAAATATTTTTGACGGATGCCTATTTCTCCAGGCAGGTTTGCAAGTTGCAATTGATAATAAATCAACAATATTAGAATTTCAATGTTTTGCTACTTGCATGAGCATCTTGCATGGAATGCAAAAATGCAAGATGCAGCATTCAAAGACCATATATTTCAAAAAGTTAACATTGTGAATGTCGAAAAAAGAAAAAAAGTGCAAAATTATTACAAGTTTTGCACTTTTTAAGTTTATTTATCTGCAGGTTTAAAATCCTATGCCCTCAGTTTAGGGCTATCCATAAATGAAATTTATATTATAGCCAATACCACAAAGTTTATTATGAATAGAATTGTTGAAACCAATAATATTGGATGTATTTCATCAAATTCCTTCTTGCATATCTTCACTATGCAATAAAATATGAAGCCTGCTGCAATTCCGTACGAAATGTTGTATCCTAATCCCATGAAAACCGATGCGAAGAATGCAGGAATTGCCTCGTCCAAGTCTTCCCAGTTAATTTTTGTAAATGATGACATCATCATAACACCAACCATTATAAGAACAGGTGCTGTCGCTGCCGCAGGAACGATTCCTGCAACCGGTGCCAGCAATATGCATGCTATGAACAGCAAGGCTACAACAACGCTTGTTAAGCCTGTACGTCCACCGGCACCTATGCCTGCTGCACTTTCAACATATGTTGTTGTATTTGATGTCCCAAAAATTGCCCCAATGGATGTAGCAATTGCATCGGCAAACAAGGCTCTATCCATCTTAGATTTAAAACCCGTGCTTGTTTCAAGAGCTTTTTGATCCTCTTCGCTAAAAATACCGCTTCTTCTTCCCGTGCCTATAAATGTTCCAATTGTATCAAATGTATCTGACAAGCTGAATGCAAATATTGTTATTAAAACTAAGGGTATTCGTGATGGGTCTGAAAACAAGGACTGCATTCCATTAGGACCAAAAGCTGCTCCAAAGGTTATTCCTAAATCAGCAAATGCTGAAGATATCCCTCCCGTACTTAATGATACATTAGAAAGGTTAACTATTCCAAAAGGTATTCCTATTAATGTTGTTGCTATAATGCTGATAAGTATGGCTCCTTTTACTTTTAAAACAAGCAGAATAACCAGTACAAACAAACCTATCAGTGACAGTTGTGTTGCCGGATTTGTAAAATCAACAACTGCAGGCACAATTCCACCATTTGTTACCATTGAAAATATATTGCTGTAAGTTCCGTCTGCTGCAAATGGCTCGCCGTTTACTGCAATAATATTTGTATTGTCTGAAAGGAATTCAATAATATTTGCACCTTTTATGCCTATATATGCTATAAATATACCTATACCGCCGCTGATAGCATTTTGCAGACTTTCCGGAATGGACCTTATTATGCTTTTGCGAATTTTTGTAACAGTAATTAAAATGTTCAGCAAGCCGCATATAAACACTAATGCCAATGCCTGTTCCCATGAAAATCCCAGTGCAAATACTACTGTGTAGGTGAAAAATGCATTCAGTCCCATACCCGGAGCCTGTGCATAAGGTACATTTGCAAATAATCCCATTACCAGGGTTCCAATTGCTGCTGCTATGATTGTTGCTAAAAATACTGCTTGTGAAGGCATTCCTGTTGCTGATAGTATTGCAGGATTTACAAAGATAATATAAGACATTGTAAAAAATGTGGTGAACCCTGCCATGATTTCAGTGGAGACATTCGTTCCGTTCTCTTTTAGTTTAAAAAATCCTTCCATTATTCCTCCTGTTGAGCTTTCAATTTTGATCTTATGTTCAGTATGTTCAATAGCAATTCAAAATATTTATCATGAACATAAAAAACTGAAGATTAACCAAATAACATTATAGCCCCTAATATACAAAAGTACAATGAAGATTTTATGTAAATGTTCGTATTTTATCACATTAAATTGGCACGAAAAAAGAATAATTCTTAAAAAAAAAAGCAGGTACAACCTGCTTTTAAATTTATCTCTAATTAGTAAATATTTGCGTCCAATATGGTCTTCCGCTTGAACTTGTTACATATCCTACTCCAATTTTTGAGAAATTAGATGAAAGGATATTTGCTCTATGTCCTGATGAATTCATCCATGCATTTACCACTATCTCAGGGGTACTTTGTCCGGCTGCAATATTTTCACCCCATGCGTGCCAGCTGATTCCATACTGTCTTAACATATCCCCTGCACTTCCATATGTAGGAGACTGATGGGCAAAGTAATTGTTTACTGCCATATCTTTAGATTTAGCTCTTGCTACGTTAGAAAGAGATGCGTCCATTTTAAGTGCGGGTAAGCCTGCTTTTTGTCTTTCAACATTTACAAGTTCTACTACTTTTTGTTCATATGTTAAATTTGCCGAGGATCCTGCGTTATTATTTTCTACAGGAGCCGGTGCCGGTGCCGGTGCTGGTGCCGGTGCTGGTTTTTCAACGGTTGCTGCCGGCTTTTCAGCAGGTTCATATTGTTTTAATACCGTTTTCCAGTCAATTGATTTAAGGTCCACTGCTTTTCCATTAACAGTAAGCTTGTACTGGATGTTCTTGTTATTTAACAAGTTAGTTAGTTCATTCCTATAATTTACTGATGTACAATTTGTTGTTGCAGCAAAAGCTGATGTTGATGACAATGCTATTAACATAGTTAATGCCAGTGCTATAATTCTCTTTTTCATAAGTCACTCCTATATAGTTTTTTAAAATTTTTTGATAACAGGCAGGGCCTGTTTCCTTATAACGTTAGAACTTGTTAATGAATACGTTATGATAGAATTATAGCACTGCAAACTTAGTAAAAATACACACAATAACTTCTCAGATTTCCAAATGTGTCTATAAAATTACACCATTTTGCAAACAAAGGAAATAAATACAAACTTATTACAGATTAAGATACTTTATTCAAAAATACTTAATAGAAGTTTAATTATTAAGGGATTATCTGAAAATTGTGTATTTTATTAACAAATTTAATTCTTGACAAGATTTAGAATTTATATTATTATACCAATTAATATTAATACTTTAACACGACAAAGAAGGAAGATAAGTAATACTTTGGTTACAATTTTAGAGAGTGAACCGGCCGGTGAAAGGTTCACAGTACAAGGTGTAAAATACGATTCCGGAGTTCTGTGTGAAAGCACAGCGGATTATCTGAACGATAAATCAGAAAGAGGCTTAAGCAAATTAAGGTGGTACCACGGGTTATCTCGTCCTTTCGGATGAGGCAGCCCTTATTTATTTTATAGGAGGAAGTTATGGGAAAGGGAAATGTTTTTGATGTATTAAAAGAAAGAGGATATTTAGAGCAATGTACACATGAAGAAGAAATTAGAGAATTATTGGAAAATGAATCAGTAACATTTTATATAGGATTTGATCCGACTGCAGATAGTCTTCACATAGGCCATTTCATTCAAATAATGGTAATGTCAATAATGCAGCAACACGGACACAGACCTATAGCATTGCTTGGGGATGGAACCACTATGATAGGCGACCCCAGTGACAGAACCGGAATGCGGTCGGTTATGACATTTGAAACTATAACTCATAATGCTGAAAGTTTTAAAAAGGTATTCGAGAAGTTTCTTGATTTTACAGATGAAAAGGCCTTGATGCCGAGAAATTCAGAGTGGCTTTTGCCTTTGAACTATCTTGAATTCATGAGAGATGTTGGAGTGCATTTTTCTGTAAACAGAATGCTTGCTGCAGATTGTTATAAAAATAGACTGGATCAGGGTCTTACTTTCTTTGAATTCGGCTATATGCTTATGCAGGCTTATGACTTCTATATGTTAAATGAAAAATTCAACTGCAAGATGCAAATGGGAGGAAGCGACCAGTGGTCAAATATAATAGCCGGAGTTGAACTGACAAGGAAGAAAGCCGGCATACAGGTTTACGGAATGACATTTTCCTTATTGACAACCAGCGAAGGCAATAAGATGGGAAAAACCGAAAAGGGAGCATTGTGGCTTGACAGAAACAAAACCACCCCCTATGAATTCTATCAATACTGGAGAAATATTGATGATGCCGACGTGGAAAAATGCCTGGCATTGCTCACATTCCTTCCAATGGATGAAGTGAGGAGATTAGGAGCATTGGAAGGCTCTGAAATAAATAAGGCTAAAGAAATTCTTGCATTTGAAGTAACTAAGTTGATTCATACAGAAGAAGATGCCATAAATGCTCAAGAAGCAGCAAGAGCATTATTTGATGGCGGAGCTGATTCAGACAACATACCGACAACAGAATTAACTGGCTCAGAATTAGGGAAAGAATTACCTGTAATCGATTTAATGCAAAAAGCAGGATTAATAAAATCAAAAAGTGAAGGCAGAAGACTGATTGAGCAGGCAGGCGTTGCAGTAAATGACATCATAGTAGATGATATAGGTGCATCAGTCACCGAAGCAGATTTCGAAGAAGGAAAGCTGATGATAAAAAAAGGCAAAAAAGTATATCATCGAATTAAATTAATTTAAAAACATTTTTGGGGACGGTTCTTTTTAAAAAGAACCGTCCCCAAAAATAAAATTTTTTACTTTATAAGAGTTTCTTGTATGATTTCTTCTTTGTCTAATAGGATATGACCATTTTCTTCAATAAAATAATAGTTTTTCAGGTATTGTCTTTTTCCCCCGAAAGGCTCAGGAGCCGTCGGGTCATTGAAAACATACTGTCCCGTAACCACTATTTTGGAAAGGTCATCAATTTGATCAGAAAACACATTTGAGCTGACAATAATTCCATCAGTCAATCTGCGGACGGAGTCGCCCATTTGTCCGCCCATAGGCCTATAAACCCTTCCATCTATTCCGTAGGGGCTATTGATGGCGGCTTGTGAAAGAACATCCGCCCACTCCTCTTCTTTAACTACTCCTTTTCCATAATCAAAAAATCTTTCAATCAATGATAAATATTTTTTTGTTGTCTCGATTGCCAGCAATTCAGTGCTGCCCTTCTGTCTGATATGTACAGTTTGAGTTTTTGAATCCCACACCGTTTCATAATTCAATGACTCTGATACAGGCTCACCGTCAATGATAATATGAAAGGGACGTGACAGTGCGATTTCATATGTTATGAATACTGAAAGGACAAGAGTCAGCAAAAGAAAAAAGAAATATTTAAACTTCATTCTATTCACCCCCAAATATTATTTATCTATCAGACGAAAAAGATTAAATATATGTTCCATGATATAGAGCTTTAATTTACTTAATAATACTCGACAGCTTTATTTTAGTAAATAAAATTTCATTAAATAATTATTAATACTTTAAGAAAATTATGGTAGAATACTTTTATAACAGAATAAAGGAGTGATTAGGTGTTAGATAGAAAGCTGATTGAAGATACTCTTACTGCTGCCCTGGCCACCGGGGGTGATTTTGCTGAAGTTTTTGTGGAAGACCGGACTAACAACGGAATTGTTATGATTGGCGGCAAAGTCGAAAGCACAATGTCAGGAAGGGATTATGGGGCAGGTATAAGAATATTCAAAGGATTTAACAGTGTTTATGCATATACCAACAAAACAGACAGGGCAACTTTAATAGAAACAGCAAAAAAAGCTGCAAAAGCTGTGGAAGGAAACATCATTGACCTTACAATAAATCTCACAAAAACAAATGTTAAAAATATAAACACCATACAAATAGACCCGTCAAAGGTTGAAAAAACAAAAAAAGTCCAGCTAATGAAAAAGGCCTATGACAGGGCATTTAATTATGATGATTTGATTACACAGGTTTCCGTGAACTATACGGATTATATACAAAATATTATGGTTGCAAATTCGAAAGGACTGTGGAAGGAAGATACAAGAGTCCGGTCAAGGCTGGGAATTTCCTCTGTAGCAAGTAAAAATGGAGAAATGCAGTCAGGATTTTACGCACCGGGAGCCGGTAAAGGCTACGAATTTTTTGAAAACCTTGATATTGATTATTATGCCAGGGAAGCTTCAAGAATTGCAGTAACAATGGTTAAAGCCAAATACAGCCCAAGCGGCAGAATGCCTGTAATTATTGACAACGGATTTGGAGGAGTTATTTTCCACGAAGCATGCGGTCACGGATTGGAAGCAACAGCAGTTGCAAAAGGTCTTTCCGTATTTGCAGGAAAGGTCGGTCAGCAGATTGCATCACCCCTAGTTACAGCCATAGATGACGGCTCTATTCCAAATGAGTGGGGGTCCTACAGCATAGATGACGAGGGAACACCGTCACAGCGGAATGTGCTCATTGAAAAGGGAATACTTAAAGGTTACATGATTGACATGTTGAATGCAAGAAGAATGAACATGGATATAACAGGTTCATCAAGACGCCAGTCCTACAGGTTTCCTCCCACATCCCGTATGTCAAATACATTTATAGATAATGGAACTTCAAGGCCTGAAGAAATAATTGCATCTACAGAAAAGGGACTTTATGCAAAAAACATGGGGGGAGGCTCAGTTAACCCTGCCACCGGAGAATTTAACTTTGCAGTAATGGAAGGATACATAGTTGAAAAGGGTAAAATAAAAGAGCCTGTAAGGGGGGCTACGTTGATAGGAAAAGGGGCGGAAGTACTTAATAGAATCGATATGGTTGGAAACAACCTGCTTCAAAGCCAGGGTATGTGCGGCTCAGTAAGCGGAAGCATACCGGCAAATGTAGGCCAGCCTATGATAAGGGTATCAGAACTTACTGTAGGAGGAAGGGAAGGTGAAAAATAGTGGAGATGAAATTATTGATTGATAAGATATTTCAAAAAGGAAAAGAAAATGGTTTCAATGATATGGAAGTTTATTATTCTGAAGGAAGCAGCCTTTCGCTGAGGGTTTTTCAAAAAGACCTGGATGGTTACTCTTTGTCTGAAAGCCGGGGACTTTCATTAAGAGGAGTATATAAGGGGAAAATGGGATACTCATATACTGAAAAGGTAGGTGAAGACTCAATTGACCAGCTGCTAAAAGATGCAGCAGAAAATGCCGTCATAATTGATTCAGAAGATGAAGAGTATATTTTTGAAGGTTCAAAGGAATATAAAAATGTTGATTCCTTCAATCCTGCTCTGTCAAATACAGGTGAAGAAGAAAAAATCAGTTTTGTTAAAAGCCTTGAAGAAGAAGCATTTAAACTGGATAAAAGGATTGAATCAGTTGAGGTATGCGCATACGGAGACGGCTGGAGCCAAACAATTATGTCCAATACCAAGGGTCTTTTTCTCCGGGATAAAAGCAACATTGCATACACCTACATAGCTGTAGTAGCAAAAGAAGGCGAAGACATAAAAACAGGCATGGCATATCGCAGCGGAAATGATTTTAATAAATTTAATGCACAAGATATTGCAAAAGAAGCAGTAGATGAAGCACTGGGTCTGCTTGGAGCAGGGTCTGTAAAATCAGGAGACTACAATGTTATTATCAGAAATTCTGCTGCAGCGGATTTACTGGAGGCATTTACGGGAATTTTCTCAGCTGAAGCAGTACAAAAGAACCTTTCTTTATTAAAAGGAAAATTAAATGAAAAAATAGCAAGCGATAAATTTACCTTAATTGACGACCCTTATATGGAAGGCGGTCTTGCATCCAAATCCTTTGACGGTGAAGGGGTTGCTTGCAAATATAAAAAGGTTGTAGATAAAGGTATTTTAAAAACGTATTTTCATAATTTGAAAACTGCCAAAAAGGACGGGGTTGAAACTACCGGGAATGCCAGCAAGGAGTCTTACAAATCATCAATAGGTATAGCCCCTTCAAATTTCTATGTGGAAAAAGGTGAGAAAGCCTTGGATGAAATGCTTGCAGACATAGATAAGGGGATTCTTATAACTGAGCTTCAAGGGCTTCATTCAGGCTTGAATTCAGTATCGGGAGATTTTTCTCTGGCAGCCCTGGGTTTTTTAATTGAAGGCGGGAAAATTTCAAGACCTGTGGAGCAGATTACGGTTGCAGGAAACTACCTTGAAATGCTTAAAAACATTGAAGAAACAGGCTCTGATTTAAAATTCGGTCTGCCGGGAGGGGCCTACATAGGCTCACCCTCATTAAAAATCAAGAAACTTTCAATAGCAGGGGAATAAGAATAAAAAAAGACAATCCGCTTTGGACTGTCTTTTTTTATCCTTTCTCAATTAGTCGACTCTTTCACGTTCATCAAATAATAATGTTATGCAGTACAAGCCTGCCAGCCCTACCAGCCCGTATACCAATCTGCTGAATAAGACTGTCTGTCCGCCAAAAATAGCTGCTACGAAGTCAAACTGAAATAATGCAATCAGTCCCCAATTTATGGCTCCAATAATCACCAATATCAATGCAAATTTATCCAATGACCACTATCCTCCTCACATTGCGATTAAAATATAGAATTATTATTTCAAATTTTTCCTAGATTATACATAATTTCAAAAAATCCAAGAAATCCAATAAATATTAACAAATACTTTTCAAATGAATATAATAAATAAAATCGTTATGTTTGTAAGAGGAGGTAATATATGGAGTGCAATAAACCTGCAGACCTTGTGGAAGTAAAAGATGAAGCAAATGCTCAGTGTGGCTGTGTAAGAGGTGACAGGGGAAGAAGAAGAGACCCGGTTAGAAGAGACAGGGTTTTGGGAACAGGAGGAGCAGATTCTTCATTGTTGTTTTTCTTTTTATTATTAGTTCTTATAGTAAGTCAAAGTGACTGTGATATTGAATTTGAAACATTGCTGTGGTTCTTCCTTTTGCTGGTGGCATTATTTAACCATTGTGATTAGCCAAAACACAGACAAAAAAACCTGCTTGGTAATTTAAAGCAGGTTTCAATTTTTATTTTCCCCCCAAAACTTATACATCAAGCTTTCCCTTTTTCATAAATCCTCCTATCTCTTGAATAAATGGGGATTATGTCAAAAACCTGTTAACTTATATCCCTTCTTTTACATAATTTTATGTAAAAAAGAAATATAATCAGTGATTTAGTCACTTAGAAGAATACTTCTTATTTCTTCTTTATTATTTGCTTTATTATCCACAATTAATCTGTCAACAAGATCAAGGGGCCTGTTTTTTAAAATATAAATAAGGTGAGACAAATTAACAGCTTCCTCATCATCGTGAGTTATAAATATTACAGTTCTTTGGCTTGAATTCCACATTTTCTTAAATAAAGAGACCATTTCATTTTTTAATTTAAAATCAAATCCTTTAAATGGCTCATCCATAATAAGTATGTCAGAAGGATATGCAAAAGCTCTTGCCAAAGATACTCTTTGAGCCATGCCGCCGCTCAATGCATCAATTTTGTAATTTTTATACTGGCTCAATTCAACCATTTTAAGATAAGAGTTAATAATGTCTGCCCTTTCCTCAGGTTCATATATATCCTTAAGCACAAAATCAATATTCTCATACACACTGTACCATTTAAGAAGCCTTGGCTCTTGAAAAACATAAGAAAACAATGAGTTATCAATTCCCTCTAAAAAACCGTCATCTACAGGAACAATTCCTGCAACAATATTTGCAATAGTAGTTTTACCCACTCCTGAAGGACCGAATAAGCATGTTATTTTATTTTTTTCGAAAGTGATGTTAAAGTTCTTCAACACTGTGAGATCATCAAATCGTTTTGAAATATTAACTAACCTTATCATATTTATCTCCAACTTTGAAAAAATATTTAAGCATTTTTTCAAATAAAAAACTTAAAGAAATAATAATAATTGTCCAGGCAAATAAGTCGGGGATTTCAAGATATACCTTTGAATCATATAAAAATCTTCCGATAGAATATTTAGGAAGGCTTAATACTTCAGCAGCAGAAGTAACTTTCCAGCCTATTCCCAAAGCTGAAATCATCCCTGCTTTAATGTAGGGAAGTGAAGAATAAAAATATACAGACTTTATAATTCTTATTTTTTTTATTTTATAAACTTCACACATCTGAAGAAGTTTAATATCAGTTGAATGAATTCCTGAAACCGTATTAGTCCAAATTATAGGAAAGCACATTAAAAATGCAACAAAAATCGGCACATTGCTATCACGAAACCACATTATTGCAATAATTATTATACTCATAACAGGAATTGTTCTAATAATCACTATTAATGGATAAAGCAAATCGTAAGCAAACTTATGAATACCGCAAATCATTCCTAAAAATATTCCAAATGCGCAGGATAAAAAAAATCCCGCCAATGTTCTGTAGCTGCTGTAAAAAATAGTAATGTATGTATCTTTATTGCTTAATAAATTTAACAGGGAAGAAAATGCAGCATGAGGAGAAGGGAGATAAATCTCCTGAGCAATTATCAGCGACAGTATCTCCCAAGCAAGTATCCAAAAAAGTATAATCAATAATTTGTTTTTATTCTGCGAAATAGAATTCATCATCCGGCATGCTTCCTCCAACTGAAGCAGGGTTTGAGTCAAATAATATTTGGTAAAAATCATTCAAGCCCTCTTTTGCATCCATTGCCTTTTTAAAAGTTATACCGCAGTAAGGCAGGGCTTTTTCAACCAAGGCGGCATCAGGCATAATTTCATGCTTGGCAACTAATGCAGAAGCATCTTTTTGATTTTCCAGAACCCAGTTAACTGAGTTTTCATATTCTGCTAAAAATTCACTTACAAAGTCCGGGTTGTTTTTAGCAAACTCTTTGTTTATTACAATACATCCTGTATACAATTCACTTTTTCCGTCTGCTGCATCATTCCATGCTTCATTTAAGTCGATAAGTATATTAACATTAGGATTTTTCATGGTGGTTTGAGTTACAAAGGGCTGGGGCAAAAGAGCAACCTCAGAATCCTCTGCTATAACAGACTGGGCAAGACTTGCATGGTCAAGCATATAGTTAAGCTCGGTTTTGCCTTCAAGATTAGCTTGCTTTAAAATATAATTCATGGCAAAATCAGGAGTTGAACCCTTTGCGCTCATACCAAGGATTTTACCTTCCAATTGGGGGATAGAGTTTATATCCTCTACTCCGACTATAAATAAGTTTCCGATTGTATTTACCGCTGCCAACTGAACCTTGCCCTGTGTTTTATTATATAGGACAGAGGCTAAATTTATAGGGACAGATGATATTTGTATATCGCCGCTTATAATTTTTCCTGTCAATGAATCAGGTGCTGCCTCCTGAATATATTCCACATTGTATTTATCGCTTTGCAGTGCCTTCTCATCAATCATTTTAATCATTCCTATGGATGTTGGTCCTTTAAGTCCTGCAATTGTAACATTTACAGGTTCAACAGCTTCCGGCTCTTCAGCCGGGGGTCCTTCTTCGACCGTCTCATCAGGGACAGGTGTCTTTGCAGGTTCATTGCTGCAGCCTGATAGCAACAATCCAAATACTAAAACAATTACCAATAAAAAACTGATTTTTTTCATAATGCCTCCTAATTTTTTTTGGACAAAGCGCTTTTTACGCTGAGTCCTTTGATTTTGCCTAACTTTCCGCTAAGAGCACCGATATCATCATTAGTGCCGTCAACAATGAGAGAGATAACATTGAGGCCTCTCTCCCTGTAGGGTATACCCATTCTTCCGATAATAATATGGGAATACTCATGCAGAATATTGTTCACTTGGACTGCTTGTGATACATCTTCAATTACTATTCCTACAACTCCGATTCTTTTATCCATACACACCTCAATAAAAAAATTCCTTGCACCACAAGGAATAATACTCTCTATATTATAGATTCCTTGCTCTCAGAAGCTCCTTAAGCTTAGATACGTTATTAATTTAACATATATTTTTAATTATTTCAATACTGAAATTATTAAGATTATTTAATTAATTTATCGCTTAATTCCTCCCTTGATAATCCGAAATACTGAGCAAAGCTTGACAAATAAAAATCAGAAGGTATTTCATCCCCCATTTCATACAGCTTTATTCTTTCCTTGGGTACATTTAATGCCACACTAAGTTCCTGCTTTGTCAAATTATTTTCTTTTCTTATTTGTCTTAATCTTTCTCCTATCATATCCCACCCCTATAATTTAAGCTTAACTTAATTATAGCATATACTTTTAAAAGGTAAAGTTAATTTATCTTTGGGATTGGAATAAATAGCATGCCTCCATAAGTGATATAAGTGAATATCTCGTTGTTTTTTGTATATCCTAATCATATATAATTTTAAATAATAAAAAAGGAGAAAATATGAAAAAAAGCATTTTAAAAATAATAGTATGTATTATATTGACTATGGGTTTTGTTGGGTGTAAACCTGCAGAACAACCCGATATAACACCGGACCCCGGGACCCCCGGCAAGGAAATAGAATTAACGACTGAAATAGTTGTTGTGGGAGCAGGAGGAACAGGCTTAACTGCCGCTGCTTCAGCTTATGAAAATGGAGCAGATGTAATAGTTTTGGAAAAGCTTGCATTAATAGGGGGTTCTACCGCTTTATCAGGCGGCAGCATTTCAGCCACAGATACTAAGTTCCAGCGTGAAGCAGGCATAACTGATACAAAGGAGTCATGGATGGAGCTTTGGAAAGAGCGTTCAGCTATAGGAGCTGACAGCATTTATCCCGACTATGATGCTGTGGACAGATTTATGGACGAAGCCGTAATAACTACGGAATGGCTTGCTGATTATATTGGTCATAAATATGAAGGTATAGGAGGTTACGGAGTTGACCCTGCAGAAAGACTTCACAGCCCTGCAGAGGTTGACGGCAGGAGAGGGGGGGCAGCATTAATTCGAAACATAGAAAACTTTACAAGGAAAAATAATATTGAGATAATGACTGAAACAAGAGCTACAGAATTGATTACAAATGATAAGGGGGATGTAGTGGGTGTTGTGGCTGAAGGCAGGGACGGCAAGGTCACTATTAATGCACAGAAGGTAATTTTAGCGGCAGGAGGTTTTGCTAAAAGTGAAGAGCTTTTGGAAAGGTTTGTTCCTGAGTATGCAGGCTCAGCAGAACTAAGTGCTGCTTCTGCAGGAACTACGGGGGATGGTATATTGATGGCAGAAATGGTTGGAGCCGCTTTGTATGAGGACCCATGGGTTATAGGACTATCCTTTGGTTCTAAGGTAGCCGGAACAGGCGGATTAGCATGGGATTGGACAAAAGTTTATGTTAATGAAATGGGTGAGCGTTTTGTTAACGAAGAATCACATTATGCTGTAATCACGAATGTTGTTGCAGAGCAGGCAGCACCATGGCTTATTTTAGATTCAAATGATGCAAATATACAGACTATAGAATCATTGGAAAAGGCCTTGGGTTCAGGGGAAGTTATTAAGGGAGAAAGCTATGAAGAATTAGGTATAGCAATGGGGGTTCCGGGAGAAACACTTGCACAAACAATGGAAAAGTATAATAAAGGGGCAGAATCAGGCATCGATGCATTAGGCAAGGGCAGTGATTTTTTGGTAGCCATGGAAACCCCTCCATACTATGCAATGAAGATTTATCCCGTAACAATGGGAACCTTCGGTGGAGTAAAAACAAATGAAAACTTTCAAGTTTTGCGGGAAGACGGAAGCGTAATAAATAACCTGTATGCCGGAGGAGAATGTGCAAACAAAATACTTTACAATCAAGTATATATGACAGGAAGCGCAGTTCAATTTGCGGCTACAAGCGGACGTATATCAGGAGCTCATGCAGCACGAAGTTTAAAATAAGTTGCTTTAATTCCATGAAAGCAATGAGATGCAAATCAGCTCATTGCTTTTTGCATCTTATCATATATTACGGCAGCTTGCCATTCCGGACAGGGCAACACAGGATACAGCGAACCAGGCTATAAGATAAAAAATAATATACAACTTCTCCTAAAAATGGTACAATAATAAAAAAACGAGGTGTTTTATGATTTCTACAAGGTTGTTTCAGGGAAAGGATAGCCTAAGCGATGTTATGGGTGTCAGGAAGGAAGTATTTGCTGATACAGACATACTTACGGACTTTTATGATGATTTTGCTTTTAATGCTGTTTTATATGAAGATGATGAGCCGGCAGGGACTGCAAGACTTCTATTTAAAGAAGGCAGATACTTTATTGACAAGCTGTGCCTTAAAGAACAATTCAAAGGTTTAAATTATGAAGACTTGCTTGTAAGGCTGCTTGTAAGAAAGGCAGTTACAATGGGTGCCGAAAAAACATACGTGGAGGCAGATGAAAGTCTGGAAAAAATATTGGAAAACATAGGATTCATCAAGGTATCAAAGGATGAAAGACTTATGGTTAAGGAAGGAGATGTGGGCGGTTGCTGCACTCCCAGTTCAGAAAAATAAAAAAATATAGACAAAGGCAGAGGCTTGTTATATAATACCATAGGGGACACAGGCAAAGAATGTCCCTGACGAGACTCATTGGTCAAGTGGTCAAGACGCCACCCTCTCACGGTGGAATCAGGGGTTCGACTCCCCTATGGGTTATATTTGAAGGGGGACATACCTTCTCTTAAGGGACAGCTTTTGAGAGTAGAAGGAATGTCCCCTTTAAACAATGGAGGATGAGAATGGATTATAAAAAACTGGCAGAATTATTATATCCAAATATAAGAAGGACAATTGAATATTATGAAAATGAGGCATATCCAAAGCGCAAACTGCCTGAAGGTGCTAAAGTAACGAGACTGGCACCCAGCCCAACAGGCTTTATTCATTTGGGCAATCTTTACGGGGCCTTTGTTGATGAACGTTTAGCCCGTCAAAGCAGCGGCGTTTTTCTGCTTAGAATCGAAGATACCGACGAGAAGCGAAAGGTTGAGGGCTCAGTTGAAATAATAATTTCATCCCTTGAATACTTCGGTTTAAAATTTGACGAGGGTGCCGGAATTGAGGGGGAAAAAGGAGATTACGGACCCT
>CAZAYQ010000032.1:0-13026 GCA_964489345.1 uncultured Clostridia bacterium
AGACCTACCGTAAGGTAGGTTTTGTTTTTCTCAATTAGGAGAAGGTAGGAATAAATATGTTTGTAGATATAGCAAAAATAAGTATTAAGGCCGGCAAAGGCGGGGACGGAAGCATTGCATTCAGACGGGAAAAATACATACCCATGGGGGGACCTGCAGGGGGTGACGGCGGCGACGGCGGGAGCATCATCATTTCTGCCGATGAAGGTCTCAGGACTTTGATGGATTTCAGGTACAAAAAACACTATCAGGCTGAAAACGGAGAAGACGGCAGGGGGAAAAAACAATATGGTGCTGACGGCAAGGACCTTTATTTGAGGGTCCCCCGGGGAACCTTGATAAAGGATGAAGAAACAGGAATTGTTCTTGCTGATTTAAAAAACAAGGGTCAGGTTTATCTTGCTGCAAGGGGAGGACATGGGGGCAAAGGGAATGTTAAATTTAAAAGTTCCACAAGGCGGAGCCCTCGTTTTGCCCAGCCGGGGGGCAAGGGTGATGAAAGAAAAATTGTTCTTGAACTAAAGCTTATTGCAGACTTAGGCTTGCTAGGCTTTCCCAATGTGGGGAAATCAACTATACTGGCATCTGTAACAAGTGCCAAGCCAAAAATAGCAAATTATCATTTCACCACTTTAAAACCAAACCTTGGCGTTGTGAGAATAGGGGAAGGCCACAGCTATGTAATGGCCGACATACCCGGGCTTATTGAAGGGGCTTCACAAGGTGCCGGCTTGGGGCTTGATTTTTTGAGGCATGTGGAAAGAACAAAATTGCTTTTGCACGTGCTTGATGCATCAGGCCAGGAAGGAAGGGACCCGATTGAAGATTTTTATAAAATAAACGAAGAGTTAAAAAGTTACAGTGACAAATTGTCTGAAAAACAGCAGATTATAGTATTAAATAAAATGGATTTGCCGGAAGCTTTAAATAACATTGAAAAAATAAAAAGAGAGTTTTCAGACAAATATGAAATAATCCAGGTATCTGCTGCAACAGGCCAAGGACTTGACCTCTTGAAGAAAAGAGCTTATGAAAGACTTCTTCAGATTGAAGAAGAGGTAGAATTTGTTGATGAAGGTATTGTGGAGAATTTCTTTGACAAAAAAGAAAGAGATACAATTTATGTTACAAAAGAAGATGACTATTTTTCCGCAGAGGGTGATTTTCTTGAAAGACTTGTTGCATCGACAAATTTTGATGACTATGAATCCTTTTCAAATTTCCAGAAGGTTCTCGTTGACAAAGGAGTAATACAGAAATTAAGGGACCTGGGTGCCGGGGAAGGGGATTTAATAAGCGTCTGCGGAGTAGAATTTGACTTTGTGGATTAAAAGGAGAAATTTTATCTTTGTCCTTGCCCATCTTTTGCTCCCGTCCGGCAGAAGCCCTGTATGTTTTGCTATTCTTATATAAATCCCCTTTCTTTTATCAGGCTTATTATTGTCGGATAGAGTTATACCTTTCTTGTCACAATTTTGTTTTTATTTAATATAATAGTAGTCTCCTCAGATTTATGGATTAATAAAGACTCATGTTATAGAATAAATAGGTGTGCATTTGTTTTATATGGACATATTTTACAATTACAAAAGAGAAATCATATAATTCAAATGTATTTATTATCAAACATGAAATTAAAGGGGGTGATGAAGTGATAAAAGGTATATTATTTGACAAGGACGGCACATTGATAGATTTTTCATTGTGGAGAAATGCCGGAATAAACACGATTGAAACAATATTAAATGAATACGGGCTAAATAATGATAAGCTTAATATAGAGCTTCAAAAAGCTGTGGGCATTAAGAAAAACGGAGTAGAGCCCTTTGGCGCCTTGGCTTACAGCTCACATGAGGATGTGGCTTATGAGCTTCATTTCATTCTTAATAAACATGTAAATATTGAGTTTGACGGATTTAAAAGCCATGTGGTTGAATTGCTGAGAAAAGAAGTATTAAGAGATGATGCTGACTTTAAAGAAATCGTAAACATAAAAAAACTATATGAGTATTTAAACTCTAAAGGTATTAAAATGGGTATGGCAACGTCAGATTCCAGCCAATCGGCGATGCATATGATAAAAACCCTGAATTTGAAAGACAGCTTTGACTTCATCGGCTCTTATGACGGTACAATGAAAAGAAAACCCCACAAGGATATGTGCATGAAATTTTGCTCCATGCACGGTTTAGAACCCGGTCAGGTGGCAATAGTGGGGGATTCCTACAATGATATGCTCTTTGCACTAAATTCCGGTGCTGTGGGAGTAGGGGTATTGTCCGGAGTCAGCAGCAAAATTAATTTAAAGGATGTAGCCAATGTTATTGTCCCTTCTGCAGCTTCCTTGTTTGATGAATATGTGCTTGAAGCATTAGATGAAAAATCCTATGGAGCAAGGGAGCTTAGAACAGCCTAAGCCTATGATTGAAATGAAATCGGGCTTATTTTTTTCCCCTTCAATAATAATTTCTAATATATGGGCAATAATATATACAAAACATAAGGGGAGAATATTATGAACGAATTTGAAAAAATTAAAAAAATGTACGATAATGGATTCAGGTGCATAAGATATGACGATACTAAAGACGGGGACATGTGCATATATTTTAAAAATTTTGACAATGAGGATTCTGAAGCTTTAAGGGTATCAGATTTTGGAGAAAAAATGCAGATAAAAAATTTTATCAAACAAAATACTATGAAATAGCAAGGAACTTATTTTATAAGGGTTCCTTTTTAGGTTCCTTTTAGCTTATATCCAATTATTTCTTGTAATCCCAAACCTTCTAATATATAATAAGTTTAATATTTGAAGCGAGGGAGTAATTATGAGCACTGCAGACAAAATTTTTATAGAAATGTGCAAAGACATACTGACAGAGGGAGTATGGGACAGGGCATATGATGTAAGGCCCAGGTGGGAGGATGGTACACCTGCTCACACTATCAAGAAGTTTGGCGTGGTAAACAGATACAATTTGCAGGAGGGTTTTCCAATTCTCACACTGAGGAAAACAAATTTCAAGGCTGCCGTTGATGAGCTTTTGTGGATATGGCAGAAAAAATCAAACAATGTGAATGACTTAAACAGCCGCATATGGGATTCCTGGGCAGATGAAAAGGGGTCTATAGGCAAGGCTTACGGCTATCAGCTTGGTATAAAGCATAAATACAAGGAGGGGGAATTTGACCAGGTAGACAGGGTAATTTATGATTTAAAAAATAATCCGGCAAGCAGGAGGATAATGACAAATATTTATAATTATCAGGACCTCCATGAAATGCATCTTTACCCTTGTGCATACAGCATGACCTTCAATGTTTCAGGCAACAAATTAAATGCCATACTAAACCAGCGGTCCCAGGACGTATTGGCGGCCAACAACTGGAATGTAGTCCAGTACTCAATATTGGTCCACATGATGGCTCAGGTGAGCGGACTTGATGCAGGAGAACTGGTTCATGTAATTGCAGATGCCCATATTTACGATAAGCATGTCCCCATAATAAAAGAGCTTGTTGAAATGGAAGAACATGATGGGCCGGCCTTGGAAATTGATAAAAGCATCAATGATTTTTATGATTTCACTGTGGATAGTTTTAAATTAATAGATTATAAGTATAATCCTTTTAAAGTAAAGGTGCCCATAGCGGTATAAGGAGCAGCCATGAAAATAATAGTTGCAGCAGCAAAAGATTGGGGAATAGGAAATAAGGGAGACCTCTTGTTCAATGTGCCTCAGGATATGGAGTTTTTTAAAAATTGTACCTTGAATAAGGTTGTTGTAATGGGCAGAAAGACTCTTCTTTCTCTTCCGGATGGAAAACCTTTAAAAAACAGGACCAATATAGTTATGACAAGGGATTTAAATTTTGAAAAAGAAGACTGCATCATAGTAAATTCCAAAGAAGCCTTGTTGGAAGAGCTGAAAAAATACGAGGTGGATGATGTGTTTTTAATAGGCGGAGGGGTATTGTACAATGAGCTGTATCCTTATTGCAGTGAAGCCTATATTACCAAATTTGACGCCATAATGGAAGCTGATACATATTTGCATAATTTTGAAGAGGATAAGGACTGGCTCCTTACATATTCATCAGAAATACACGAACACATGGGATTAAAATTTATATTCACTAGATACAAAAACCTCGCTTTATGACAAGGGGACGGGGTTGCTGTCAGCAGATGATAAGGGAGTTGTGCCACAGGCAGAACTCCCTTTCTACCTTTCTCTTTCTTTTAGTGCTAAAGATTCGTATTTTGTTTGATGTTGCTGCAGCATATCTTCAAAGGTGAAAGCACCGCTTAAAATCAAGTCTTCGGTCCTTGCATAAGGAATGTGCAAGGGGCTTGCAAGGTGTATGTAACTAAAGGTAGCGTGAGTGTTATAAATATCACTGTCAGCCTTGACCGTATAAGAGTAAAGCACATAACCGCCCTGTTCTTTTGAGCCAAAGGGATAGCTTAGAGCACCTGTTATCAGATGTGGGTAGGAGGTGCCAAACATAGAATGTTGTTCCATTTTATCAGATACGAGGCGGGGGAAATCTGCAGTATAGCCTGTATCTTTTTTGCTGTAGAAGAGGCCGCTGCTGACTATCTGCTTATCTTCCGCTGCTGTTTCTCCTGAAATCAAAATACCGTCCTGCCATATTGGCCTCCCTCCCTTCCATGAGAAATATTGCATGACATAAACCACATTTTCCGGCATTTCGATGTAGACAGTAGTGACCTCCATATTCTTTTTACCCGGTTCATAAGTATGAGTTATTTGTGTGTAGGTCCCATAGCTTTCCTCATGTTCAATTCTCTTTGGATCAAACATCAACAGTTTATTAAATGATTCCACATTCACAGCATCGCTTAGCATTGTCACATCTTCATTGCTGAGATATTTCAGAGCTTCAGCAGGAAATTCCATGTCAAGGAGATGCTGCCTTGCAATGGTTGTTTCCGGCAGAGAATATTCTAACGGTTCCAGTTTCAAGTTATTATAAAAAACGCTGCAAATTATTACAGTAGTGAATGAAACAAGAAAATACACCCATCCGAATGTTCGATTATTTATATTGACCGGTGCGTTTGATAGAATATATCCGGTATCGTCCAATTCATCCCCTATGCTGTACAATGAACGTATAATAGAAATATAGCATATCACCATGGGAATAAAGACAAACCGACTATTGGAAAATGGTGATAGGGCAATAAGGAATGCTGCTATTGTCCATAATGATGCATGAAGCAAGGGGTCGGCCTCCATTATCCTGCCTGCCTTTTTAGAAGTTTCTTTCAGAGCTGCCCGGAAAAGAAGAAACATAGCTAGGTGGAAAGGCAGCATTGCCGTGCCTATGGTCAGTTCCGGATAGTCCGTAATATTAAGGGGGGTGGAAATCAAAACCAGACCTATAAGTTGTAAAAGCAACTTAAATATAGAAAGTATCCATGTAATTTTAAAGAATTTGTTTTCGTTTCTCAGGCTGCGAAAACCGAGAAATATCTGTATAACCCCTATAGTGGGCAGAATGTACTGCAGGTATAATAAATTTAATTTAAATGTAGTCAGGATAAAGCCCCAGGTAATAAAGCCGATAGGTTTGCTCCAGGGATTTGTCCTGCGTATTTCCTCTTCCGGAGGGGTTACAAAGCTGAGCTGCTCAATCATCTGTTTATCAAAATTGTTATATTTTTCGCTCATCTAAAATCGCCTCCTAATTCATTCTGCAGCTTTTTCCGCAGACGGTATAATTTTCCTTCAACAGAGCGGTCTGTCATTCCGAGCTCTGCAGCAATTTGGGATGTCCGCTGCAGGTAATAGTATTTACGGTAAAAAATATGCTGTTCTTCAAGGGAAAGTGTTCGAATTGCACGATTTAATTCCTCTGTCCCTTCCCTGCGAAGGGCGTCATCTTCTGCAGTGGCTGTATTTACTGTCTCTTCTTTTAGCTCGTCATGGTCTGTATACCTGCTCTTTAAATAATTTAGTGCAGTATTTCTTGATATTACGGTAAGCCATGTGGAGAATTTGCCCTTTTCCGGAGAATAGCTTTCGATGCAGTTCCAAACCTTTATAAAAACATCACTGATGCATTCTTCTATATCGCTTTCGTTATGCAAAATGCCTCCTGCTATATAGTGCATCAACCCTGAATATTGTTGCTGCATGAGCATCAGACCTTTGTCCTTTGATGATTTTAATAGCTCAATAATCTTTTCATCCACATGTCCACCTCCTCAATCATCTAATCTATTATACAGGTAAATTTGTAAAATCCCACGAAATATTTTTTTAAATTAAAAAAACGGGCTGCTTATGAACAACCCGCCTTTTCCTTTATTTATCAATATGAACATCAAGTGTATCTTTTATTGCAGCCTGGGCAGCAGCAAGTCTGGCTACGGGAACTCTGAATGGCGAGCATGATACATAGTCAAGCCCAACCCTGTGGAAGAATTCAACTGACGCCGGGTCACCTCCGTGCTCTCCGCAAACTCCAAGGTGGAGGTCTTCCTTTGCTTTTCTCCCTAATTTAACAGCCATGTCAACAAGTATTCCGACACCTTCCTGGTCTATGGTTTCAAAGGGGTCTTGGTCAAGAATTCTTGCTTCCTTGTAATCTTCAAGGAATTTGCCTGCATCATCTCTTGAATATCCAAATGTCATCTGTGTAAGGTCATTTGTACCAAAGGAGAAGAAATCTGCATATTCTGCCACTTCATCAGCTGTCAGGCATGCTCTTGGTATTTCAATCATGGTACCTACAAGGTAGTTAAGGTCAGAATTGAATTCCTTCTTTGTTTCTTCAGCTGTTTCTATTATCAGCTTTCTCAGTATGACAAGTTCTTCTTTCTTGCCTATAAGGGGAACCATTATTTCAGGCACAAGATCTAAATTTTCTTCTTTCTTAACTTCAATGGCAGCCTCAATTATGGCTCTTGTCTGCATTTTTGCTATTTCAGGATATGAAATTGCAAGACGGCAGCCCCTGTGGCCAAGCATGGGGTTAAATTCGTGAAGGCTGCTGATTTTATCCTTTAATTCTTTTAATGGAACATCCATAGCTTCAGCTAATTCCAATATGTCTTCTTCTTCCGCAGGCAAGAATTCATGAAGAGGAGGGTCGAGAAGCCTTATTGTAACAGGACGAACGCCCATTGCTTTAAAGATTCCCTTGAAGTCATTTTTCTGCATGGGCATAATTTCTGCCAGTGCTTTTTCTCTCTGCTCTAAGGTGTCAGCAATAATCATCTTTCTTACAGAGAATATACGGCTTTCTTCAAAGAACATGTGCTCGGTTCTGCAAAGCCCTATGCCTTCTGCACCGAATTTCACAGCTGTTTCAGAATCATGGGGGGAATCTGCATTTGTACGAACTTTAAGTCTTCTGAATTCATCTGCCCAAGTCATTAATTTCTCAAAGTTTCCTGATATATTGGCAGGAACTGTTTTTATTACTCCTAGATATACGCTTCCTGTTGACCCGTCAAGGGAAATATAGTCTCCTTCATTGTAAACGACCTTGTTTACTGTCATGGTTTTATTTTTTTCATCCACTGCTGCTGATTCACAGCCGGCAACACAGCATTTGCCCATCCCTCTTGCAACAACAGCTGCATGGGAAGTCATTCCTCCCCTTGAAGTGAGTATGCCATTTGCCTTGCTCATTCCTTCAATATCCTCGGGGGATGTTTCTTTTCTTACAAGTATTGTTTCTTCGCCTTTTAATGATGCTTGAACTGCATCTTCAGCCGTAAAGTAAATTTTTCCTGAGGCTGCCCCGGGTGAAGCAGGAAGTCCTTTTGCTATAGGAGCTAATTTTTTAAGTTCATCAGGGTCAAATTTTGGATGCAAAAGCTGGTCTAATGATTTAGGTTCAACTCTTAAAACTGCTTCTTCTTCAGATATCAATCCTTCATCAACCATTTCAACTGCTGCTCTTAATGCTGCATCTGCAGTTCTTTTTCCTGAACGTGTCTGCAGCATGTAGAGTTTCCCTTCTTCAATCGTAAATTCTATATCCTGCATGTCCTTGTAATGCTGTTCCAATTTCTCAGCTGTACTTATGAATTCATCATAGATTTCCGGCATAATATCTTTCAGTTTGTCAATTGTGAGGGGTGTACGGATTCCTGCTACAACGTCCTCGCCTTGTGCATTGATTAAGAATTCACCAAATACCTTATTTTCTCCTGTGGACGGATTTCTTGTGAATGCAACTCCCGTACCTGATGTGTCTCCCATGTTGCCGTATACCATTGATTGAACATTTACCGCTGTTCCGATATCATGAGGTATGTGATATAAGTTTCTGTATGTAATAGCCCTTTGATTGTTCCATGATTTAAATACTGCTTCTACTGCCATTAAAAGCTGGACTTCCGGGTCTTCTGGATAATCTTGGCCTACTGCGCCCTTGTAAATCTGCTTGTATTCTCCTACAAGTTCTTTTAAATCGCCTGCAGTCAGCTCAGTATCAAATTTATAACCGTTTTTGTGCTTTTTGTCTTCCAGAGCACTTTCAAAGAGATGCTTGGGAACGTTTAAAACAACATCGCTGAACATTTGAATAAATCTTCTGTAAGAGTCGTATGCAAAGCGTTTATTTCCTGTTTTTCTTGCAATACCTTCAACAGTGCTGCTGTTTAAACCCAGGTTTAATATTGTATCCATCATTCCGGGCATTGAAAATTTGGCTCCTGACCTTACTGATACTAAAAGAGGATTTTCAACATCGCCGAACACTTTTTCTGTTTGATCTTCAAGTATGGCTAAGTGAGATTTGATCTGGCCGATTATTTCATCCGACAATTTTTCGCCTTGATTGTAAAATTCCGTGCAGGCTTCGGTAGTAACTGTAAACCCTTGGGGCACAGGCATTCCGATATTAGTCATTTCAGCTAAATTTGATCCTTTTCCTCCTAATAAGCCTTTTTGAGAAGCATTCCCTTCCTTAAATAAGTAAACCCATTTTTTGTCCATAATAGACCTCTCCTTTATCTTAGATTTCTTAATATTGACACGTTCAATTTATTTTTTGCATGCTGATAAATCAACATTTAGTCTTTAAAAAACAGTGTAATTCAAAATAATTTATATAGTCAATAATATTATAAATGTTGGTAAAAGTACAGTGTTATTTCGATAACTTCAAAAATAATATCGATAAATCCAAAATTATTATAATAACTTTGACATAGCAATGCAAACATAATATAATTATCATAGTGCATTTTAAGTACATAGCGAGGTTATAATGAAATTTTTAGACAATATAAATACACCGGACGACATTAAGCATTTAAACATTGATGAATTAAACAGTCTTTGCGGTGAATTAAGAGAATATATTTTAGAAAGCGTTTCAGAAACAGGAGGACATCTTGCTTCAAACCTTGGCGTGGTGGAATTGACAACAGCACTGCACAAGGTTTTTAACACCCCCCGTGACAAAATTATATGGGATGTAGGACACCAGACATATGCCCACAAAATTCTTACGGGACGAAAAAATCAAATGTCATCGCTTAGACAGCTCAATGGTATTAGCGGATTTCCAAAAAGAAATGAATCCATATACGATGTATTCGATACGGGACACAGCAGTACATCTATTTCTGCAGCAATGGGTATGGCAAGGGCCAGGGACTTAAAAAAAGAAGATTATGAAATTGTTGCAGTCATAGGGGATGGAGCCCTTACGGCGGGAATGGCTTTTGAAGCATTAAATGATGCAGGAAGAAGCAACACAAAGCTTTTGATAATTTTAAACGACAATGAAATGTCTATATCCAAAAATGTAGGGGGCCTGTCCCGCTACTTAAGCAGGATAAGGACTACTAAAGGATATTTGTCAACAAAAAAAGATGTGGAAAAATTATTAAATAAAATTCCTGTTGGCAAACAGATTAAATCCATATTAAAAAGGGCAAAGGACGGCATAAAACAAATAGTTGTTCCCGGCATGCTATTTGAAGAATTAGGGCTTACATATATGGGGCCTGTTGACGGGCATAATATACATGAAATTATTGAATCCCTGGAAACAGCAAAAAATATTGAAGGTCCTCTATTAATGCATGTAATAACAAAAAAGGGCAAGGGCTATAAGTATGCTGAAGAAAGACCCAATGAATTTCATGGGGTATCAGCTTTTAATATAGAAACAGGAAAAACTTTAAAGAAGTCTGAAGTGTCATACTCCGATTACTTCGGTATGAAAATGTGTGAAATTGCAGAGAATAATGAACATGTAACTGCAATAACCGCAGCTATGACCGAAGGAACCGGGCTTAAGAATTTTGCCCTGAAATTTCCAGGCAGATTTTACGATGCAGGCATAGCTGAGCAGCATGCGGTTACAATGGCTGCAGGCCTTGCTGTAAGCGGGTTTATCCCTGTTATTGCCCTTTATTCATCATTTCTTCAAAGGGCTTATGACCAGGTTATCCACGATGTTGCACTACAAAACCTTCATGTTGTTTTTGCGGTTGACAGAGCAGGATTGGTGGGGGATGACGGAGAAACACATCAAGGTCTGTTTGATGAGGGATTTTTAAGCTTGATTCCAAATATGACAGTATTATCGCCGGCTGATTACAGAGAATTCGGCAGTATGCTGGACTTTGCTGTTGATTTTAACGGACCTGTTGCAATAAGATATCCAAGGGGAAGCATGAATGAAAATATAAACAAGAGTGACTTAAGTATAAGCCTGGGTAAAGGATACATAGTTGAAGAAGGTAAGGATATTACTATAGCTGCTGCCGGGAAAATGGTAAAGACAGCAATTGAAACAAGTAAAATATTAAAAACAAAAAACATAGATGCAGAGGTTCTTAATTTAAGATTTATAAAACCCTTTGACAAGGGGCTTATAATTAGGTCTGTCAACAAAACAAGCTCATTGGTTATAATTGATGAAGCGCCGGTATATGCATCCTATGCCGAAAATATTTTCAATATACTCCCTAAAAATACAGATGTATTGTTGAAAACTTTGCCTGATGAATTTATTAAGCAAGGTCATGTAGATGAGCTTTTAACAGAAAACAAATTAGATGCAGAATCAATCGCTGCTGATATAATCAAGTGGAGGAGAAGATGAAACCAATAATAGGAGTGACAGTCGACAGAAGTACAAACGACGGCTATAGTTATGAAACAATCAACGAATATAACTTAAAAGCTTTTATGTTGTCGGGTGCAATACCCATAATGCTTCCAACTATTGTAGAAGATGAATTGATGGATGAATATCTAAAAATTGTTGACGGGCTTTGCTTCAGCGGAGGAGATGATATTTGTCCTCTTATTTACGGTGAAGACCCTATTAATGAAGTGAAGGAAATAAGCCACTTAAGAGATGAATTTGAAGTGAAGCTTTTTCAAAAGGCAGCAGCAAAAGATATGCCCGTCCTTGGAATCTGCAGGGGCTCACAGATTATAAACGTATCCTCCGGCGGCTCCCTCTATCAGGATATCAATGTTCAAAAAGACGGGACAGGCGGTCACATGCCTAAATTTGCATCTGCAGGATTTACCCATCACAGGGTGGAAATAATGAAGGGTTCTGTTTTATATAGCATTTTACAAACAGAGGAAATACCTGTAAATTCATTTCATCACCAGGCAGTAAAAAATATTGCAGAGGGCTACAAGGTTGCTGCTCTTTCAAGGGACGGCACAATTGAAGCAATAGAGTCGGTAAATCATACTTTTATTGTAGGAGTTCAGTGGCATCCGGAATTATTGTATGAAAGATATCCTGTGTTTTTAAAAATATTTGAAGCATTGGTAAAGGCTGCAAAGAAATGAGAAAATGTATTATTTGTTATTGAAATTTTAAGGATTTTCGTATATATTAGTGTTAAGCTGGATATTATTTCATCAAGATCAAAAGATAAAGGGGATTTGAAGATGAATAAAGTAGAAATTACAATTGCAGATAAGAAATATAATGTAAAAACCGATGAAAGTCCCGACTATGTAAATAAAATCGAATCTGTATTAAATGACCAAATTAATGCAATAGCTTCTCAAAATAAGCGTTTTAATGATATGGACAGATTAATTTTATCATCCTTTGTTATTGTAGACAGGTATTTGAAACTTAATGAAGAATTTACTGAATATAAAAAGGAAATATGCGAAGAAATTCAAGCATTAAAGGAAGAAAAAGAATCCTACGAGAAGGATAAAGAAGAATCTGTAAGCAAGGCAGCAGATGCAATTATTGAAAAAGAGAAATTCAAGGAAAAATTGCTGGCCAGGGATAATGACAGGGAGTATCTGAATTCTCAAATAACAAAGCTTCAGGAAAGAGTTGTCGAACAGGACCAGCAGCTTTTGAAAAGCGAAATGCTCATGAATGAATTAAAGATAAAAAATGAGGAATTGCTTGAAAATATCGATGAACTGTCCAAGGAAAGGGAGAACTTTACAAAAGAAATATCCTTTATGAATAATACCAAGGCCAGTTTAAACGGACGGATTTCAAAGCTTCAGCTAAAGCTCAACGAGAAAGAGCAGGAACTGATGAAGCTTGAAAAGGATATCAGGGAATTGAGGATGACAGTTGATGATAAATCCCAGAAGCTTTACAATTACAGCGATGAGCAGCAAAAAATGAATTTATTGGTTGATTCCAAAGAAAAAGATATTGATTCCTTGATAAATAAAATAAATTTGCTGCAGAATAAGCTTAATGACAAGGATGAAACAATAGCATTGAAGGATAAAATTATAAATGATTTTAAAAGCAGCGAGGGTAATGTAAAGGAAAAATATGAAACAATTAATGATGAAAAGGAAAAATATCTGGAAGAGCTTTTAATGTTGAACAGTGACAAGGAAAGTCTTATTAACAATGTAAACCAGCTGCAGGAGAAACTGAATAGAAAAGAAGCGGAAAACTTCCAGAACCAGCTGGAAATAAATCAGCTGAAAAAGGATAATGCAGCTCTTATGGAGCTTTTAGACGAAGAAACATCAAAATCATGAAGCCCTTTATGACCTAAGC
>CAZAYQ010000032.1:13126-15196 GCA_964489345.1 uncultured Clostridia bacterium
GCAAGGCAGTCTTCCCGGAATTTCGATAATGAGGAAATGAAGCATGTTGTTAAATATGCACACAACAAGGGTGTCAAAGTATATGTTACCCTGAATACTATTTTAAAGGATAATGAAATTACTGATGCCTTAAACTATGCAGGATTTTTGTACGAGAATGATGTTGATGCGCTAATAGTGCAGGATTTGGGTTTGCTCTATCTTTTGAGTAAACACCTGCCGGATTTTCCGGTGAATATCAGCACCCAGGCAGCCGTATACGATGAATACGGTGTTAAGTTTTTTGAGCAAAAAAATGTCAAAAAGATTATTATGGCAAGAGAACTGTCCATGGAAGAGTTAAAAGAGACGGCTGAAAATACCGATAAAGCTTTGGAAGTGTTCATTCACGGCGCACTTTGCAACTCTTATTCAGGACAGTGCTATATGTCGAGCTTTTTGGGAGGCAGAAGCGGAAACCGCGGAAAATGCGCTCAGCCCTGCAGACTAAGCTACAGCTTTTATGACAAAGAGGCAGAACAGGAAATTGAAGACCACAGGAGGATGCCTCTTTTAAGTTTAAAAGATTTCATAGCAGGGGAAAGCATATATGAGCTTATACAGGCAGGAATAAAGACTTTTAAAATAGAGGGCAGGATGAAGGGGCCTGCATACACTTCGGCTGTGGTGGAATACTACAGACAAATAATTGATAATTATTACAGGGGTAAAAATGTTGACACTTCGTATTTAAGAGATAAGGCAATGCAGACATTCAGCAGGGGTTATACAAACGGCTATCTAAAGCCTTCAAAAGACGATGAAATGTATGCAAAGTTAAGCTCCGGCATACAGGGAGAAAATATTGATGAAACAGAAGGTGATGTAAAAGATAAAGCTGGCGAATATTCAAAGTTCAGAAGGAATAAAATACGTTTTTCCATCGGACTGAGAATAGGTTATCAGGCTGTATTAAAGCTTTTTTACGGGGAAAATATCGTTGAGGTAAAAAGTAAAGAAGTCTGTGAAAGTAGCATCAGAAATTTTGTCACAGATGAAATAATTAATGAGCAGCTGTCAAAGCTGGGCAACAGCATATATGAATTGGAAGGATTGGAAATTAGAAAAGACCAGGGAGTTTTCATACGAAAAAGTACCTTGAATCAATTAAGGCGGGATGCCGTTGAAATTCTTTATGAAAAATGCGGCAATTATTATGGCAGAAAAGAAGTCAGGACACTTTCCTACAAGGATATGTTTTCTTTAAGCAGTAAAAAAAGGCAGTCCCCTGCATTAAGTCTTAAAATAAACAGTATTGACGAATTAAAATATGCTGACAGTATTAAAGTTAAGCGTTTGTATGCACCCTATTATTTAAATGCGGACCATCTTAAAAATATAGAGGTTGAAGAAAAATATTTATGGATTCCAAGCATTGTATCTAAAGCAGATTACAAAGTTTTGGAAGAAAATTTAAAAGTATATGAGGAAATATTTGAAGGTGTATGTGTAAATAATCCAGGAAGCTTTTACTTTTTTAAGAAAAACTCTAAACTTAAGCTCCACTGCGGACCATTTTTTAATATAGTCAATACATTTTCAATAGAATTATTAAAAGAAATGGGAGCAGAAAGCTTTACATTTTCAGTAGAAACAAATATCAGGGATATGGAAAGCATAATGAAACATACTTCCTTGAAATCAGAAATTGTTGCCCATGAATATGTCCAGCTTATGGTTATGAAAAACTGCCCCATGTCAATGATTAAGAATTGCAAAAACCATCAGGATTGTGAAAAGTGCAGCTATAGAAACAAATATCAATTAAAGGACAGAAAAGGAGTCCATTTCAATATTGAAAGACAGAATAAATTAACTTATATATACAACAGCGTGCCTCTTACCCTCATTGGAAAAGCATATGATTTTGTTAAAACAAACATTGAGTATTTTTTTATAGATACTAAGAATTTAGAGGAGCCGGAAGAAATAATCGATGCCCTCTACTGTGAAATAAACGGTGTTAAAACACCTGATGTTTTACAGGAGAACAAATTTACAAGAGGCCACTATCTGAAGAATATACTTTAA
>CAZAYQ010000033.1:0-13971 GCA_964489345.1 uncultured Clostridia bacterium
AAAATTGATTGGTCAAGCTTTTTTATAAAAATATGCCCCTGAATGCCTGCATCCTAGCAGCTGCATAGAGTTTACAGGCTCTATATTTTAGAAGTCCTGCTATAATATGGCAGGCTTTTCTAAATGATTTCCAAAAAGAACACATAAAAAACAGCCTGAAAAAGGCTGTTTTTTATGTGTATAAATTTATATGCCTGTATATTTATATTCTCCTATTTCATTGTATAACTCTTTCATAATGCTTTCGAAAATTACTCCTTCTGAGCTTGGAACCCCTGCCTGGTAACTTGTGAGAACCGAAAGCGAAACAAATCTTGCTGCTTCCTCCATAGCTTGGGGCAGGCTCTTCCCTTTCAGGTAGTAAGCCAAAAATAAAGAAGTAAATAAATCTCCTGTTCCCGGATATCTTTTATTTACATAGTTGAAGGGGGCAAGCCAAAACTTGTCCTCTTTGTTGTTGTAGCATACATTGACATGGCAGCCTTCATCTGTCATTATGCCGGTTATTACAGAAATTTCGGGCCCCAGCCTGCAAAGCTCCTTTAAGTATTCTTTTACCAGTGGGAGAGTGACTTTTTCGCAAGAATATTTTTTCCCAAGCAGTATACTTGCTTCAGTTAAATTTGGAGTTATTATATCTGCTTTTTCTACTAAATGTGACATTTTTGTAATCATTTCGTCATTATAGGTGGCATAGGTAAAACCGTGGTCCCCCATTACAGGATCTACCACAATCAATGCTTTATTGTTTTTTTTCTTAAGCTTGCTGATTATGTCAAGAATAATGTCTATTTGGTCTTCAGAACCTATAAATCCGCTGTATACACAATCAAAGCAAAAATTATTCCTTTCCCAATAAGAGTAGTATTCCTCCATATGAGCCGTGAAATCAAAAAAATAAAATTCCTTGTATTCAGAATGATTGCTTAATAACGCCGTGGGCAGCGGGCATACCTGACATCCCAAAGCTGACATAACAGGAATAATCACTGTCAGCGAGCATCTCCCCACTCCGGACATATCTTGAATTGCCATAATTTTTGGAATCTTCTTCATGTTTTATCCTCACAGTCATTTCCATAGTATCATTAAAACTCATGGACACTTCTCTTGTCCCCATCCTCTGTCCTGTGCCCCCCTACCCATTTTAAACGTATTCTATCACTTTCAAAAGGTACAGTTTAAGTAAGTTCAAGGGGTACAGACTCGCCTTGCTCAGCAGAGGAAGTATCAAATTGGATAAACCATAAACAAAAAAATGATTTCCGATACAGAAATCATTTTTTATAGGGTAAAGATTTATTAAATAACTCTTTACAAGGGGGGCTAATTTATTATTGTTAGCTTTCACCTGCACTTTCAAGGTTTTTACAAGCTATACATCCAATCACAGTATAACAAACCTGCTATGCTTATGCAAGAAAAATTATTCTAATATTGTTAAAAATTGTAGAAACCTGTCGATTATGAAATTTTGTTACTATTTCCAACTGCTTTTATTGATTCTTTAAAATAACATCATGGGCTCCGCCTTCAGTTAAAGATGTAGCTGAAACTACTGTGAGCTTTCCTTTGTTCTGGAGTTCTTTGATTGATTTTGTCCCGCAGTTGCACATGGTTGATTTTACCTTATGGAGGGTGCTTCCTAGTCCGTCATCAAGTTTTCCTGCATAAGGCACATAGGAGTCAACGCCTTCCTCAAACTGAAATCCGCCTTTTCCTCCTAAATCATACCTTGCCCAGTTTCTTGCCCTGTTTGAACCTTCTCCCCAATATTCCTTAACATATCCGCTTCCGTATTTTATTTTATTGGTGGGGCTTTCATCAAATCCTGCAAAGTACCTTCCAAGCATTACAAAATCTGCTCCCATTGCCAATGCCAGGGTTATGTGATAATCCAGAACAATTCCCCCGTCTGAGCATATGGGCACATATTCACCTGTTTTTTCAAAATATTCATCACGGGCTTTAGCAACATCCATTACCGCTGATGCCTGGCCTCTTCCTATTCCCTTCTGCTCCCTGGTAATGCAAATGGAACCTCCGCCTATACCAATCTTAACAAAGTCGGCACCTGCATCAGCCAGATATTTGAAGCCATCCCTCTCAACCACATTGCCTGCTCCTACCTTGACCCTGCCGTCATATTCTTTTTTTATCCAGCTGATTGTATCATGCTGCCATTGGCTGAAGCCTTCTGATGAGTCAATGCATAGGATGTCTGCTCCCGCTTCAACAAGGGCCGGAACTCTTTCCCTATAATCCCTGGAATTAATACCTGCTCCCACAACATATCTTTTATGGCCGTCCAGCAGAGAATTTGGATTATCCTTATCTTCGGAATAGTCTTTCCTGAATACCATATATAGCAAATTGAAATTTTTGTCTACTATTGGTAAAGAATTCAGCTTGTGCTCCCAAATTATATCATTTGCCTTTGACAGTGAAATTCCTTCTGTACCTGTTATAAGCTTTTCACCGCTGGTCATAAAATCCTTAACCTTTTTATCCAGGGAATCCCTGCTTGTTCTATAATCTCTCCCTGTTACAATTCCAAGCAGCTTACCTGTGGATGAGCCGTCCTCTGTTATAGCCATGGTTGAATGGCCTGTTTGAGCTTTCAAATCTAAAACATCCGCCAGTGTATGTTCAGGTGTCAGGTTAGAATCGCTTATTACAAATCCGGCTTTGTATTTCTTTACCTTCCTTACCATTTCCGCTTCACTTTCAATTGACTGTGAGCAATATATAAAGGAAATGCCGCCGTTCTTTGCCAGGGCTATTGCCATATTATTGTCCGAAACAGATTGCATAATAGCTGAAGAAAAAGGAATATTAAGCTTTATTTCGGGTTTTCCGCCTTTTTTAAATCGGGTTATGGGTGTACTTAAATCAACATTGTCAACAATACAATCTTTTGTGGTCAAATTCGGCAAAAGTAAATATTCACCGAATGTTCTTGAAGGCTCGTTTATAATAAATGCCATACCGTCTCCTTTTCTTATTATTAAGTATATCATGCTTATAAGCCAATAAGTCTGTCCTTGCTATTCCTGCTAATATTTATCAAGCTTATCAAATTATTTATTGCTATAATAGCATATTATCAATTTCAACTCAAGACTAACATAAATTATTTTATGAAATTTTCTTATTCCTAAGATTTTCTTAATCTTTAATATATAGTATATAAGGTATATAATACATATAATGCATACATATTATTAAAATTTGGAGGAGATATGAAAGAAGAAAAAAATCCCGGAAAGCCATTTATATATTATTACATGATTGTAATGTTAGTAATTATATTATTAAATGTGACTGTATTTCCCTACTTCCAAAAGATGCAGTCTAAAATAGTGGAAGTTGATTACGGAACATTTTTAAATATGATTGAAGCTGAAGAAGTAACCACAGTTGAAATCGACAGCAAACAAATTGCTTTTTTATCCGGCAAAAATGAAGGAACCGTATATATAACGGGAAGATTTGAAGACCCCATGCTGGTTGACAGATTAAGGGCTGCCGGAAACGACATTAAATTTGACAGAGTAATTGAAAAAGAAACAAATACCTTGCTTGCCGCACTGCTGTCCTGGATTCTGCCTCTTGTAATCTTCATAGGCTTAGGTCAGTTAATATCTAAACAAATGCAAAAAAGGATGGGCTCCACAATGCAGTTTGGAAAAGCTAACGCAAAAATATATGTGGAAGCTCAAACAGGCAAAAGCTTCGATGATGTTGCAGGACAGGATGAAGCAAAAGAAGCTTTGACAGAAATTATAGACTTTCTTCACGACCCGAAAAAATATGAAAAAATAGGGGCGGCAATGCCAAAAGGTGCACTCCTGGTAGGCCCGCCGGGAACAGGCAAAACTCTCCTTGCCAGGGCAGTTGCAGGAGAAGCAAAGGTTCCTTTCTTCTCCATATCAGGCTCGGAATTCGTTGAAATGTTCGTTGGCATGGGAGCTGCAAAGGTTAGAGATTTATTCAAGCAAGCCCAGGAAAAAGCACCTTGCATAGTTTTTATAGACGAAATCGATACAATAGGAAAAAGAAGAGACTCAGGCGGATTTGGGGGCAATGATGAGAGGGAACAAACACTGAATCAGCTGTTGACAGAAATGGACGGATTTGACGGAAGAAAGGGTGTTGTAATATTAGCTGCAACAAACAGGCCTGAAATCTTGGATAAGGCATTGCTGAGACCCGGCAGGTTTGACAGAAGGATCCCGGTTGAGCTTCCTGATTTGGCAGGACGGGAAGCAATTTTGAAAGTTCATGCCAAAAATGTGGAATTAGAAGATAATATTGATTATAATGCCATAGCAAGAGCTACAGCCGGGGCAAGCGGTGCTGAACTGGCTAATATAATTAACGAAGGCGCTTTAAGAGCAGTTAAATTAGGCAGGGACAAAGCAGCACAGGAGGACTTGGAAGAATCTGTAGAGGTTGTAATTGCAGGTTATCAAAGAAAAAACGCAGTTATATCTCCCAAGGAAAAAAGAATCGTGGCATACCATGAAATCGGTCATGCCTTAGTAGCAGCAAAACAAACAAATTCTGCGCCGGTTCATAAAATAACAATAATCCCCCGAACATCAGGTGCCTTAGGTTACACCATGCAGGTTGCCGAGGAAGAAACCTTCCTTCTTTCAAAGGAAGAAGCTTTCAACAAAATAGTGACCTACACCGGGGGACGGGCTGCTGAAGAAATTGTATTTGAGACTTTTACAACAGGGGCATCAAATGATATTGAACAGGCAACAAAGCTGGCAAGGGCAATGGTTACCCGTTACGGCATGAGTGAGGAGTTCGGTATGATGGCTCTGGAAAGTGTTGCCAATCCTTATTTATCTGCTGATTCATCACTTACATGCTCATCGGAAACTTCAAGTAAAATAGACGAAGTAGTTATGAAAATAATTAAATCTGCCCATGAGAAAGCTACCGGCATATTGAAAGAAAATGAAGATAAACTTCATGAACTGGCAGAATTTTTATTAGAAAAGGAAACCATAACAGGCGAGGAATTTTTGGAAATATTAAATAACTGACTTGTGCCATTAAAGAGGAGTCCTTAAATAATAATCAGGGGATATGATTATATGGAAAGGCTTAAAAGCAAAGGAACTGTTGATGCAACAGTTCCTTTGCTATGTAGATTAATCCTCGTTATCTTCATCATCCTCGTATTCATCGTATTCGTCATCTTCCTCATCAAACAGCTCTTCTAAATCTGCCTCTTCAAGGATTTCATCAAATGCATTTGTTACCTTTTCATATTCCTTGTCTGATTCTATACTTAAGAGTTCAATTCCGTCATCATCCTCTTTAAATTCATAAAGAAAAACTTCTCCTTCTTCCTCATGGCTGTCCAATGGAAGCAGGGCTATATAGTCCTTTTCCTCAACAGGGAAAATTGCAATGATTGCACAATCAACCTCTGTTCCGTCTTCCAATGTAATTGTCATTATTTCTTCTTCATGATCTCCGCAGCCGCATTCACAGTCGTCAAATTCATCGTGATTGCAGTCACAATCTTCATCCTCACAGCCGCAGCCGAATAATTCTTTATCATTCATATTTTTACATCCTTTTAATTTATTAATCCACAGTCATGGATACATAGACTTTATCAGAATGATATATAAAATGCAATATGAATTTAAATAAAAATTTCCTCTTTACAGAAGCCGTTTTATCCGTTATAATTTATTATGTTGCCGGGATGTGGCGCAGTTTGGTAGCGCACTAGCATGGGGTGTTAGGGGCCGCAAGTTCGAATCTTGTCATCCCGACTTAAAAACCGCATACGAATTGTATGTGGTTTTTAATTTAAAATTTCGCTGGATTAGACTACCATATATAGGGAATTAATTTCCACTTTACGTAATTTTTATATTCTTTGTAACCCTTAAGACCTTCAGTAAGAACATCCTCTTCATTGTCTATTCTCTTTTTAAGCAGGAAAGGATATGCAATCATAATAATAAACCCCGGCCAGGAACCCAGTGACAGGGGTCCTGTGACAAAAATCATAATCGATGCTGCATACAAGGGATGGCGTACTATTTTATATGGACCGTAATCAATAAGTTTTTGATTCTCTTGAATATTTACTGTTCGCGAAGCATATGCATTGGTCTTTAACACATAGGCAAAAAGTCCGTAGCCAAGAAAAATTAAAATGAAGGAAACTATAGCCAGGGGCAGGGGCACATAAGACCAGCCCAAGCGGAAATCAATCCCTGAAATTATATATCCTGCAAGCATAAGGGGAGCAGTCAGGTTTATCACTCTTTTTTGTTCTTTTTCGCTTTCTTTCATATTAATTCTTTTCTCCAATAATTCAGGTGCTTTTAAAAAAAGAAGAGCACCCACTGCAATCATGGGGAGAAAAATCACAGCCATAAAAACCCATGCATTCCACCAGGCAAATGTTCCTGCAGATAAAAATAAAATAAGCCCAAGTCCTGTAAGACCTGCTGCAAATTTTATAAGAGTTTGTTTTAAAAGTTCTCTTTTATCCATGTTTCCCCCCGGTTTTTTATTTAGCGTCTTTGACTGCTTTTTGTGACAATTATTCAGATGGACCTATAATCCACCCTGTCAGATATTTTGGCAAAATTATTTATATTTTCTGCAAATTCTTTTGCCTTTTCTGATATATTTTCTATTTTTTCAACATCACCCGGATTGTTGGCGGTTTCCATCAAAGCAAATTTTGGAGGAAGCATGAAGCTTTTGTTAATATTCATTGCACCTATTAGCTGATGGGCTATAAGGTCGCTTCCGCTGAATCCGGACACGATTATGGAATAGAAATGCTTGTCGTAAAATTTGGTTTTCCGGTAGAGTGCAGTCAAACGGTTAATGACTGCTGACATGTTTGCACTTATCGAATCGTTGTAGTTGGGGCAAAGCATCATCAATACATCGCAATCAAGTATGGCAGGATAAATTTCCTCAACCATTATTCCCCCGTAAAAGCAGTTACTGCTTTGGGAATAGTGCTTGCAAGCCTTGTAGGAACATCCCCTGCAGTCAACAACAGAGCCGTTTTCTATATGAATTTCATTAATTTGATAATTTCTTAAGTCTCCCTTTACCCTTGTCCATAGAGCATAGGTATTTGATGTTTTAGGATTGCCGGAATAAAGTGCCAGTATTTTGGGAGAAACAAACTTTTTAACCTTAGAATTTATCAGCCTTTCAACCACTTCCCTGCAATCAAGCAAAAGCATCTCTTCCAGGGATGTGTCGGCCTGAGTAATAGTCTGCCGGGTTTTGAAATTTCTCAAAGACCCTGCAGCCTCTGACAGGGGCTTTCCCGGGAACATGCATCCTGCCATGTTGGCATAAAAAATTGTTCTTCTTGCTTCTCCCCTTGAAAACAGTTCATTATATGAGTTTACCAGCATTCCGCCTATTGAGTTTTTCATGAAATCAGGACCGGATAAAAGAATTTTCTTAAGCATTTTCACATGATCGATATTTATGCCTGTATTCCCCAGCTCAAGAGCAAACAATATTCTTTTATTCTTTAGGTCATTCATATGGTCAATATTTGTTATAAGGTCATATTCATATTCATATAAAGAATATTCAAGCATCTTCTCTAATCTTTCGGATGTGCCGAATTGTAAAACAGTTAATTTAGTCATGTAAACCTCCATAGTGACAGGGGGACGGGGTTCTTGTCACCTTCAACTTTCACGCTAAATTGGCAAATATGTGACAAGAACCCCGTCCCCCTGTCACTTTAATTTTTTATAGGTCTCTTTAATTCTATTAAAAAGTTTGTCAGGCATCTTTATTTTTTCAATATCAAGGCCTGAGGGCAGGTTTCTGTTTTTTCCACCCATGTAGGCACCGGCTAAATAATTTGAACTGTAATGATATTTCCCCTCAAGAGTATAAATTACAGATATGGCTCCAGAGGACAGGGCAGGTGCAATATAGGGCTTGAATCCGGTCTTTCTCACTTCAAGATTTGCTTCCACTGCATACTTTGTCAATTCTATGGAAAGCTGGTCATCATAATTTTCTATGCTGTTTGCAATTACCAGGTCCCTGCCGTGTGGTCCAAATGCCCTTCCTTCTTGTTGATACATAGAAAATTTCTCATTTTTTTTCGAGTAATATAAGGCTCTGGCATTCATTACCCCAAGGCCGTAGCCCTTTATCTGCTCCGGTGCCAAAAGGCCCCTGCTCTCACTTAGAACTGTCCGGCACAACTGGTCCACCGGGTCTGAAACTACTGCAAATATTCCCTTAAAGCTGCAGTCTGCCGCCATGGAGGCATATTCTTTTATAAGCTTTGCATTTTCTTCAAATTGCACCATTCTAACATCCAGTGCCTGGCTTCCTATGGGAGGAACTCCCTTTGAGGCGCAGAATACAAACATGTGACAGTCAAATAACCGGTCCTTTCCTATACCCTCAACCTCAGGCAGCAAATCTTCAAAGGGATATGATGTTTGATTCATTTCATATTCCCACCTCTTTATTTTATCCATGCTCCTGTCATAAATTCCTATGGAAGATACTGCATCTTTGCCAAGAAGTTTAAGCCCTGTCAAGAGGGTGCTTCCCACATCGCCAAGGGCTAAAATATTTACCCTTCTTTTCTTAAATTCATCCATATAAAAACAAGATTCATAATCCTTAAATGCAGTATTTACTGATTTAATTTTTCTTTTTTTTATCAGGTCAATGATATTAAGGGGAATGTCATAGGTCTTATCATTTAATTTCAGCATATCCAGGCTTTCTTCTTCAATAAACAAATCGGAAGGATGATTCATGGCAAATGATTTTTTTGCAGATCCCTTTAAATTGTTAAGAAAATATAATTCCCGGCAATCATTTGGAATATTATTTATTTTTTCATACTTGTATTCATCTTTCGCAGAAAATAAATACTTATCATTATATTTGTAGTAAAACATTATTTTATAATCCTTTCAAGCTTTAAGAGAGATTCTATGCTAACATCCATGAAGTCTGAAGCTTCCTTATTCAAGTCATAATAAATATTGTCTCCCAAATAAGGCAGTCTCGGTGACAAAAGCACTTCGCCCAGTCTTTTTACAGTAAGATTTCTTTCGAAAATATCCTTAAACTCCTTTTCCAGTGCAAGAAGAACCTGCTTTGCATTTTCAAGGCAAACCATGGAAAGATTGTATATGGATTCCTTGGAGGCTCCTCTAATAAACATGGGGGAATAAAAGGGAAGCAGCAGATTAATGGAAGGAATCAAATTTGTAATACTTTCATTTTCAATCCAGATGCCGTCTCCTCCCAAAAATGGATACATGAGGTTTTCATTAAACCAGAGTCTTAAGTTTGGAATATAATAAGCGCAGTCTGCCTCTCTTCCCTGTATATCCATTAAATCCTTGCCCCTGCCGGACATTATGCCTACAATAATTTTTTTGACATTTATATTATGCCCTTTGAGTACAGGGTCAATTTCTTTAATTCTGTACCCCTTATGCAAAACATCATCCACCAAAATCACAGGTTTACGGAAGGATTCTATTGTCCTTACCTGGTTCTCGATAGGTGAGTAGAAAGGGTACTCAACAATTTTAAATCTTCTCGCATCTGAAGAATAAACTTTTTCAGTATGGAGAGATTTGGTTACTGTATTTGGAACAACCATGCCCTTTAAAACATTCCCAAAAGGCACCACCATGTTTTCCCCCAAGACTCTCGGTTCCTGGGGTTCATTGGGAACCTTGTTGATGCTGCATATTTTATTGATAAGAATTTGGTTTATCATATCATTATCAATTGACAATACAAGGCTTCCCGGATAGAGGTCTGTCATTGAGCCTTGAAGTTTCTTCCTGGTGCGGGAAATGGCCTGGTGAACATTTTTGTTGTCATTTAAAGGCTCTTTGATGAAACTTTCCAAATTAAGGGTAAGGCATATGGGAAACTTCATGTCTACGCCGTAGACTGTCTTCCCCATGCCTTCATCAACAATTTTCATAAATCCCTGAAGCTTTAAGGATTCTAATAATTCGCTGCTGTCAGACCCGGTAACAGTATTGTTGTATAGGACATAGGTGAAGTCATTTTTTAAGCAGTGGGATAGAGTTTCAGTGATGAGAATCTGCTCCATGCTGTCGTAATTTATGCTTGGGGCTGCAAATATTCCATCTGCCACAATAATCCTTCCTGAAGTCTTTTCCCTCACATAATTTGCTATATAGGAGCTTTTAAACTCAGAATACACATCGGAAGAGCTTATTTTATGAAATGCAGAAAATCCAAGCATCCCGGAATTTTTGGAATCCCTTATTATGAGCAGTTTAATGTCTTTTGAAGCAAAAAATTCCCCTGTATCCTCATAGAAGTCACTTTTATTGAAAATGCAGAAACCTATTTCATCAAGGGTTTTTTTGCTTATTTCTTCCACTATTTCAATATCAAAGGGCTTTGTTTTCAACACTGCCTTGTTTAAGGGCTCTCTAATGTACAAGTTCCTGTCATATATGAAATTTTGAGCCATGGGGTTGATTAAGTTTGATATATCCCTGTTGTTGTCTATGTTTTCCCTTATTTGGGTTGAGCTTATATCCTCCAGGTAAAGGGGAAGCTGGAGCTCAACAAGTGTTCCTTTTATTCTGCCCTTTGCTTCTTCTGCTTTTTTAGCTCCATCTTTTGTCAAATCATCCTTCGCCCTTCTAAATACTATGTGATTAAAATAATGTATTGAATTTTTCTCAGACTTGTTTTTATATGCTGTTGCATTTATTATTACATCGCTGCCGACAACCATATAAATATCCTTTTTGGGAAACAGGGATTTTAACACATCCAAATCTTCATTATTAGTTAAGTTTACCGGTATATCATCAGAAAACAAAAATACTCCCAGTTCATCTGCAATGGACATATTGATAATCTGTCTTCTAATCATTCTGGGCTGAACCTTCTTGGACCAGGAAAATTCATCCACAGCCAGGTATACATCATAGCCTAAGTTTCTTATTTCTTTCACTATTCCCTTGTGGCTTAGTGAAAAGGGGTCAAAGGTACCGGGGAAAAATGCTATGTTTTTATTTTCTTTAATATCAAATTTACCCTTGAAAAACTCATAGTCGCTTATAAACCTGTATATGTGGTTAAGTGAAGCCGAGTTGTTGAAAAAGAACAGTTCGCTCAGCTCCTTCTCGCTTATGAGGGTTAAAAGCTTTTTGTAAATAAGAGAAAATACCTTATGTTTTTGTTTAAGGGACAGTATTTTCGAGCCGAATATGTACTGGCCGATAACTAAAAATGTTTCCTGCTTGACCTGGGAGTTAAAATTAGCAAGACCTCCTAAAATTATTCCTAAAATTTTAATAAGTCTTTTATCTAAAAGACTCTTATCTTCACCGAACCTTTCCTTGTACTGGGGGTAATGCTGAACTATTATGCCGAATGTGTGTATAACCAGGGCGCTGGACCGCTCGCTTGAGTTATTGTAAATGTTTTTCAGGTCAATAATAAACTCATCAAGCTCCTTCGGAGACAAGAGCATGACAAAGCGTCCCAAATATTCGGGAATATACTTTGCATACTGCATTTCATCTATTTCAAGACCTTTAATCAGCTCAAATGCTATTTCATTCCTCTGATCTATGGTAAGCATGGGACCAAGCTGCACAAGGGAATTTCCTGCCTTGTTTCTTACGGACTCCATGGCGCTTACCTTTACAAGATTGGCAAGATGGGTTGCCGTCTGCAGGAGGGCAACTTCATTTCTTTGAGAAAGATTTTCCATTATGTAATCTATGCTTATGGTTTTTACATTCCAGGGTGTCGCTGCTTTTAAATTATTCAGGAATATATCAGATGTTTTATACCAGTTCCCAGATAAAAGACTTGAATACTTCTTAAGCAGAGTATCAGGAGCATCTAAAGACCGGGCTGTCTTATATTTTAAATAATTCATGCACAGCCCTTCATCAGAAGAAAATTCCTCCAAAATTGCAAGTATTTCATTGAGAGCATCCCCTGTTATCCTTACCTGGTTGACGGCCTTGTATATAAACTGGGCTGCCATGAGCCTTATGCCGTATGATGGCTCCTTAATATATTTTACGGAAAATCTAAGCACAAAAGTAAGCTGGTCCTTGTCGTAAAGGTCAAGGGGTATGCTTAAAAGAGAGTTTAAGCTGTTAAATTTTGCTGTATCGTCATTGATATCCACATGGAGGTGTTTTAAAAATATTTCCACATAATCTTTACCGGACTTGTTTCTTTGAGAGTTTATTACGGAATCAACAAATATTCTTAATGAATATCCAATCCATTCCTTTTGTTTATCTGTCAGCTTGTATCCCGGGTCCAGGTAAAGTCCCAGGTACTTATCCCACAGAGATAAGCCGGCATTTTCTTCAGTGTGGCTTATCCTCACATCTTCAGGTATTTCCTTCGTGTATTCCAAATCATAATGAACGACTATTGTACCCATTAAATTTGCCGCCTGCCGCCTTATATCCCCTTCCCTGTGAACCAGAAGTTCATAGAGAAAACTTAAGGCAAAAAGTTTTTCCTTCTGTGACAAATATATTGAATATTCCTCCAAAATATTTAAATAGGCACGGATATTTTTCCAATCCCGCTCGCTTCTGGCTGCCTCAATCATACCGGTAAATGTAGCTTCATCGTTAAGCTTGCTCATTAAGGTAATATTGTGCTCAAAAGCCTTGTGTTTGAAATTATCCACAACTTCATAACCGTCAATGAGGGCAAAATCGACTGCCTTAACAAGTCCGGGCTCATCTGAGCCAAGGTCCGTGTTTATTCCCATACTCAATAAATAATTTTCAAAATCCTTCAGTTTTGAATATACTCTTTTATATCTTTTTTCCTTGGCTTCATCCACATTGTCCAGCTTATTAAGAATAATATCAAAAGACTCAGTCAAGGAAAAAATATGCATTTCTTCTCCTGTCTCGGTTCTCTTGTTCTTTGCCCTAAAATCTGAATATATCAAAAGCAATGATTCCAAAGATAAGTTTTCAAGCTCTAAGTCCCAGGTGGAGTGATTGGCTGCAATAAGAGCAATTCCCGGCATATTATACTTATTAAACCACTGGTCTGTATAAAAATAATGCAGGTAGGCAACCCTTCTTTTTTCCAATCCCTTGCATCCGTACTTACCAATATCGTGACCTGCAGCGGCACCGGAAATCAGACCCAGGTTCACCTGGATTCCTGTCTTTTTTATCTGCCTTGCAATGTGCATTGCAACATAATGTACCGATGAAACATGATGCAGGGTATTATAACCGTTAACCTCCCCGTCAAGCATCATGAGTTCATAAATATAATCCTTGCTGAAAACATCCAGGAAATTTAAATATTCCTGACTGTTTGGAAGATCCTCTATTTCTGCTTCAGTCAAAAAGTCAAATTTTTGAACCTTGCCCCAATTATTTTTTTGGGTATATTTAATAATGGTTCTCATTAACTCAAGATATACAAGGGATGAAACTTCATATTGGGGTTCCAAGTCTATTGTAACTGCCTGAGGAAAGGACTTGTGCAAAAGGTATTGAAATATGTAGGCAAGCCGGTCTTCAGGAACTTGAGCCTTAAGGTTCTTTAAAATATTTTCCGCCAGGTCAAGCAGACTTTTGCATGTTAACGATTTGCTATTGATAAAAGTCAGTAAGTCTCCCGTAAACTTTGCATTTGTAAGATAAGACTGCATTTTCTCTTCAGATGTATCAATTGAGCTTAAAAACTCATTTTGAGTCAGGTTAATTATAATTTCCTTTTGCAATTCATTTAATACAGACCTGTTCATTGTGACCTCCCTGCATATTCCATTTTCAAAATTATACCATATTAAGCCCCCTCCCGCAATATTCCCTTCTTTATTTTTGCCTTGAAAAAAGCTTTTAAATATATTATAGTCTATATATCAAAATATTGGAGGTTTTTATGTTTTTATTGACT
>CAZAYQ010000034.1:0-13907 GCA_964489345.1 uncultured Clostridia bacterium
GTATAATCTACGACAGGCAGACCATAGCTTTGAAATACTTTCTTCATTATTATCTTATCCATTCCCACTGCAGAGGACAGGACTGAGCCAAATGCATAAGGAACTCCGTTCATTTGTAAAAGGCCCTGGAGGGAGCCGTCTTCCACATTTGTACCGTGAACAGCAGGAAATACTATATCAATTTCATAGGCAGGGTACTTCTTCCCGAAGATGCCGGTCTTAAGTTCGGGATGGGGATAGAGTATCAGCTTTTCATCTTTAAACCCAGGTAAAACCTCATATGCATCCTCTAATCTCTTGGCTTTAAAATTGTTTATATCATGAAGACTGTCACCAGCCAGCCATTTACCGTCTTTTTGTATATAAATTATCCTTGGTTCATAAATATTCTTGTCTATATTTTCAAAAACCTGCATGCCTGTTATTATTGAAACTTCATGCTCGACGGATTTTCCGCCGATTATAATACCTATTCTTTTCATGCTTTCCTCCATATTATTTTTCGTCGTATGTGTCGGGCAGATCATTTTCAAAAAGAACCGCATCGTTAACTTTTGTTATTTTATTCAATAATTCTGAAGCTTCATTCAATGAATTAACCACATACAAATTATCTTCATTGAAATTATGCTTTTTCATTCCATTGTATATGGGCAGAGTCCTCTTTTTCCCCACTAAGATTGCAACATCACAAACCCCTGCTATATATTCTCCCAGTTTAAAGTTTTCTGCCTCTTCAATGCTTCCTAATTCAATCATTCCCGGTGTAACAATAATTTTTCTCCTGTCTGTAAAAGAATTCAGTACATCTAATGCTGCCTTTGCCCCGTCAGGGTTGGAATTAAAGGCATCATCTATGACCAATACACCTGTTCCATGATCTATAAGCTGAAGTCTGTGGTCAACAGGTTCAAGCTTTGAAATTCCTATTTTTATTTCTCCCAAAGACAGGCCTAAAACCGATGCAAGGGCTGCACCGCCCAAAATATTCAGGATATTGTGCCGTCCCAAAAGTTTTGTTTTGCATTCTATTGTTCCCAGGCTCTTGATGCATAAGGCAAAAGACGAACCAAGACTGTCAACATGAATGTTAGTTGCAAATACGTCTGTTTCTTCAACATTGTCTAATCCGTATAGAATTTTCTCCTTGAAAGTTTTATCTGCAAGTTTTTTTACATATTCATTATCATAATTGAAAATTCCCGTTCCATCATCGGGCAAATTGTCAATAAGCTCATACTTTGTTCTCATAATATTGTCAATTGACTTAAATGACTCCAGATGGCAGGGTCCTATGGAAGTTATAATGCCGGTTTTGGGGCTTATAAGCTTTGCCAGCTCTTCAATGTCGCCTGCCTTCGTTGCACCCAGCTCGGCTATGAAAACATCATATTTATCGCTTAATTCATTGTTTATAACCTTGCTTATACCCATGGGGGTATTGTAGCTTTCCGGTGTTTTTAATACTCTGTACTTTTCCTTTAATATAGTTTCAGTAATGTATTTAGTGCTGGTTTTTCCGTAACTTCCTGTAATTGCTACTGAATTAATGTTTAAGTTTTTAATTTTTTTTGAAGCTTGAATATAATATTTCCTGTTTATTCTTTCTTCAATGGGTTTTGATATGAAATTTGCCCCATATATATACAATGATGAAAAATAATAAATTATTGTTAAAATTCCTGCCCATACAGGAAAATAAGACAATATATCCTTTGTAACCCATCTGGCAATCAATAATATTAATAGCAGGTCAAATAAAAGCAAAAAGCATGCTGTGCCATATAATCTTTTGGCTCTGGGAGTGTATACCAGGGGTATTTTTGACTGTTCCTTATACCGGCTGTTCTTAATCAGAAAAAATATCGATATGCCGGCATATATCAAAGGGTAAATAATTGTTTTCTCAATGGGAGAAATTATAATTAAGACTGCCGAAAAAACAATTAAAAGTGTTACATATATTTTGTCATTTTTTGTGTGAACCTTATCTTTATTATTCTCCATCCAGTCCAGCAATTTATTGCTGTCGTAACCTTCCAGCTGTATTATATGAAGGCCTTGTCTTAACTTAAGCACACATAGATAATACCAGAATAATATATATAGGCTTATAATAATCTGCATATTCACTCTCCAAAATCATCTTTTAAAAAAACATTTATAACAGCTCTGAACTGGTCATAATTATCCACATAAGAATAATGACCTGCTCCTTTCAATAAAACAAGACCGCTGTCTGGAATTTCCTTTTCCATTAGTTGGCCCATGTAAAGAGGGGTATCTTCATCGTTTTCCCCCCATATCAACAAGGTCGGTGCTTTAATAAGCTTTAAAAGGTTAAATAAATTATCATTTATTACCTTGACCATTGTTTGTCGCATTACTCCGTCGGAATCCCTGTAATCCTGTGAGCCGAATTTCTTATAGAATTTATCTAATTTTTCTTTTTTGTTCTTGGCAGGAAGGGTCATGAAAATCCTTTTAAGCATTTTAAAGCAGTATACTTTTATGTAATATTTTGTTTTCCTTTTAGCTAGAATTCCTGCGCTGTCAATAAGCACCAATTTCCTTACAAAATCATATTTGCCTGCCAATATTATAGAAATTCTGCCCCCGTGGGAATGACCGAATAATATCAGGTCCTTTAATTCCAATTTTTCTATGAATTTATGTATACATTCAGCATAATCATAGGAATTCCACGGTTTTCCCGGAATGCTGCTTGAGCCGAAACCGGGCAAATCCACCGATATTACTCTGAATTTATGCCTTAATATATTAAAAATCGGCATCATTGTTTGAACACTGCCCCCCCATCCGTGGAGAAGCATAACATGTTTTCCGGCTCCCTCATCTATATAGTTGATATTTAAACCGTCAATATCAATTATCATCTGATCCCCTCTATTATTATATGTCAATTAATTGAAATGATTATACCATCAAAATAATACATCTGCAAGAAAAAAGACCCCTCTTAAGAGAGGTCACAATGTCATTTTCTATTATAATATTCCGTTTCCTAATAATGGACCAAATATTAGTGATACAACAGTTATCAGTTTTATTAATATATTGATTGAAGGTCCGGAAGTGTCTTTAAAGGGGTCGCCAACTGTGTCACCAACCACTGCTGCCTGGTGGGCAGGGCTTCCTTTGCCGCCGTGATTGCCGCTCTCAATATATTTCTTTGCATTGTCCCAAGCACCGCCTGAGTTTGACATGAATATTGCCATAAGGACGCCTGTAACCAATGATCCTGCCTGCAATCCGCCTAAAGCTTCCTTGCCAAGCAAAAATCCTACTGCTAAAGGAACTAAAACTGCCAAAAGCCCGGGAACAACCATTTCTTTTAATGCTGCTTGGGTTGAAATGTCAACACATGTTTTGTAATCAGGTTTTTGTTTTCCTTCCATAATACCCGGCATTTCTCTGAATTGTCTTCTCACCTCTTCTATCATTGAGAATGCAGCTTTACCCACAGCGCTCATTGTAATTGCCGTAAATAAAAACGGAAGCATTCCCCCTATGAATAAACCGGCTATAACCTTTGGTTCTGTTAAGCTGATGGATGTAATTCCAACTGCCTGAGTATATGATGCAAAGAGGGCAAGTGCAGTTAAAGCTGCCGAGCCGATTGCAAATCCTTTGCCTATTGCTGCTGTTGTGTTTCCTACAGAGTCCAGTCTGTCAGTAATCTCTCTTACTTCATGAGGCAATTCACACATTTCTGCTATACCGCCGGCATTGTCTGATATGGGTCCATAGGCATCAACTGCAATTGTCATACCTGTAGTGGATAACATGCCTACTGCTGCTAATGCTATGCCATACAAACCTCTTACAGCATTAACCCCTTCCGGAGTATAACCTGCAATAGCATAAGCTCCTATAATACCTATTGCCAGAACAATTATCGGATATGATGTAGATCTCATGCCCACAGACAAACCGCTTATAATTGTAGTTGCTGCTCCTGTTTCAGACTGATCTGCTATTTCTTTTACATATTTATATTCATCGGAGGTGTAAATTTCAGTTATTTTTGCTATAACCAAGCCCACAAATACTCCGAATATTATAGCTCCAAAAGGCTGATAGCTTCCTAAAATTGAGCGGCTCAAAAAAAATGATGCTGCAACTACAATTGCTGATGAAGCGTATGTGCCCATATTTAAAGCTTGTTGAGGATTCTTATCTCCCTTTACAAACAAGGTTCCCAATATGGATGCTATTATGCCTACTGCAGAAACCATCAAAGCAAATGACACTCCTTCATCACCTTGAAATGCAATAACACCTAAGGTAATTGCAGAAACTATTGCTCCAACATAGGATTCAAACAAGTCTGCACCCATTCCTGCAACATCGCCTACATTGTCACCTACATTATCTGCTATAACTGCAGGGTTTCTCGGGTCATCTTCAGGAATTCCTGCTTCTACTTTTCCAACCAGGTCTGCTCCAACGTCTGCAGCCTTTGTATAGATACCCCCGCCCACACGGGCAAATAATGCTATAGAAGAAGCACCCAGACTGAATCCGGTTACTATGGCCGCATTTTTAAAAATCAGCCAGAATATGCCTGTTCCCATTATTCCAAGTCCTACTACTGTCATGCCCATAACTGAACCGCCGGAGAATGCAATATCAAGTGCCTTCCCCATTCCTGATGACATTGCCGCATTTGTTGTCCTTACGTTAGCTTTTGTTGCAACCATCATACCGAAATATCCTGCAAGTGCCGAGCATGCCGCCCCTGCTGCAAATGCTGCTGCAGTAGGCCAATTAATTGCAAATCCTAATACAAAGAACATGATTATTGCAAAAATACTGACTGTTTTGTATTCTCTTGTAAGAAATGCCATTGCTCCTTCGTGTATGTATGAAGAAATTTCCTGCATTCTTTCTGTACCCGGGTCGGCTTTGCCTACAAGAGATGCCTTGTAAAAAGCAAATAATAAAGCTAAAACTCCCACTATGGGAGCTATTATTAAAGTATCCATTTGTTTCTTTCCTCCATAGTATTTACAATTTAGCAGATGATAGTATCATCTGCCCATAAACATTAAAATTTATTCTAACATAATATTAGAATAATAATATTTCTAAATAATTGCTAGTTATTTTTGGATTGCAACTAGAATTAATGATGCAATAACAAATATAATTGCAGATGCGGTTGTTGCTTTTTCCAATTTGCCTTCATAGCTTCTTCCTTTGCTCTTGCCCCATATAGATTCAGCTCCGCCTGCAATATCACCGGACATACCGGCAGATTTGCCTGATTGCAGCAAAATACTGGCTATCAATATCAAACTTGCAATTATCAAAAGAATTCTTATAACAATTTCCATTAAAACACCTCCTGTTGCTTTCTACGCATAACATTAGAATTATAACACCAAAGGTTTTTTAAATCAACTATATTTTTTAACAATCTTAGACAAAATTGTACTATGTGCCAGCCTCTAACCTTTAATATTATAAAAAACATCCAGTCCCTTATATTGGGCAGTATCGCCAAGCATATCCTCCAGCCTTAAAAGCTGGTTATATTTAGCTACACGGTCCATCCTCGAAGGAGCCCCTGTTTTTATCTGTCCCGCATTAACGGCAAGAACCAGGTCTGCAATGGTTGAATCGTCGGTTTCTCCCGACCGGTGTGAAACAACTGCTGTATAACCTGCTCTTTTTGCCATTTCTATAGCATCCAGCGTTTCTGTTATTGTTCCAATTTGATTTAATTTTATTAATATAGAGTTAGCAACCTTCAGATCGATGCCTTTTTTTAATCTTACAGTATTAGTAACGAATAAATCATCCCCTACAAGCTGAATTTTATCTCCCAGTTTTTCTGTAAGCATTTTCCAGCCTTCCCAGTCCTCTTCATCCATACCGTCTTCAATTGAAATTATGGGGTATTTTCTAACCAGGTCTGCATAGTAGCCGGCCATTTCTTCCCGGGTAAATTCTCTACCTTCACCTTCCAGCTTGTACTTCTCTGTTTCAGCATCAAACAATTCGGAAGCAGCAACGTCGAGGGCCAGCATAATATCCTTTCCCGGAGTGTAGCCTGCCCTTTTTATAGCTTCCACTATAGTTACAAGTGCTTCTTCATTTGAGGATAAATTAGGTGCAAATCCTCCTTCATCACCGACTGCTGTATTTAAGCCTCTGCTTTTTAAAACGCTTTTTAAACTGTGGAAAATTTCTGCTCCCATTCTCAGCGCTTCTTTGAAGCTTTCTGCTCCAAGAGGCATAATCATGAATTCTTGTATATCCACATTATTGTCGGCATGCTGACCGCCGTTTAAAATATTCAACATAGGCACAGGAAGGACCTTGCCGTTTACTCCTCCAAGATATTGATAAAGAGGAAGGCCTAATGTATCTGCTGCAGCCCTGGCACATGCCATGGACACTCCAAGTGTTGCATTAGCTCCCAGTTTTCTCTTATTCTCAGTCCCGTCAAGCTCAATTAAAAGTTTGTCTATTTCAAGCTGGGCTAATGAATCTCTTCCTATTAATTCAGGAGCAATTATATTGTTAACATTGTCAACAGCGGTTAAAACACCTTTACCCAGGTATCTGTTTTTGTCACCGTCTCTAAGTTCTACAGCTTCAAATGCCCCGGTTGAAGCCCCGGAGGGTACGCCTGCCCTGCCGAATCCGCCGCTTTCTGTCCAAACTTCAACTTCAATTGTAGGATTCGCTCTCGAATCCAGTATTTCTCTTGCATAAACATCTGTTATTATTGACATAACTATTCTCCTTTTTCCATTACTATTAAACTTTTTCCTGTCATATCTTCAGGTTTTTCAAGACCCATTAAATCAAGCATGGTTGGGGCTACATCTGCAAGTATTCCCTCCTGCAAATTAAAATTCTTTTTGCTGACAACTATGAAAGGCACCCTGTTGTTAGTGTGGGCTGTTAATGTATCAAGGGTTTCTCTGTCAAACATTTCCTCGCAATTACCATGGTCTGATGTAATTATCGCCGTTCCTTCAGCCCTAATTATATAGTTTACAATTTCACCTATGCATTTGTCTACAGTTTCCACCGCCTTGACAGCTGCTTCTATATCTCCTGTATGGCCAACCATGTCGGGATTTGCAAAATTAATTATCATAACCTGATAAATTTCTTTGTCCAGCTGTTCCATTACAGTGTTTTTTAATTCATAAGCACTCATTTCAGGCTTTAAATCATAAGTTGGAACATCAGGGGAAGGTATTAAAATCCTCACTTCATTTTCAAAGGGTTCTTCGATTTCACCGTTTAAAAAATATGTAACATGGGCATACTTTTCAGTTTCGGCAGCTCTTAACTGTTTAATGCCCAGACAGCTTAAATATTCGCCAAGGGTATTATGTACAAAGTTTGGATTGTATGCTATTTCAACATTTTTAATAGTCTTATCATACATGGTCATGCATACATACTTAATAATTACTTTCCCCCTGTCAAAATAAGGAAAGTCATCGTCAACAAAGGCCCTTGTTATTTCTCTTGCCCTGTCAGGTCTGAAGTTGTAGAAAATAACAGCATCATTGTTTTTTATTGTTCCAAGCTCACCCTTATCATTTTCTACAAGAAGAGGTTTTATAAACTCATCTGTCACACCCTTTAAGTAGGAGGTCTTTACAGCTTCAAGAGGGTCTTTGAATATTTCGCCTTCTCCTTTTGTCAGGGCATTATAGGCCAATTCAATCCTGTCCCACTGTCTGTTTCTATCCATGGCATAGTATCTGCCCATAATAGAAGAAATTCGTCCTAGGCCCAGTTTTTTAGTTTTTGCCATTAATTCCTTTATGTAATTGGGACTGGATGTAGGACTCACATCTCTGCCGTCTGTAATGCAGTGTATTAGAACATCATTTAAACCCTTATTTTTAGCAAGTTCAATCAAGCTGTACAAATGGGTATTGTGGCTGTGCACCCCTCCGTCAGATAAAAGTCCTATTAAATGCAGGGTTGAATTATTTTTTTTAGCATGGCTTATGGCAGCAAGCAGGGCTTCATTATTTTCAAATTCTCCATTTTCAATTGACATAGTGATTCTGGTTAAATCCTGGTAGACTATTCTGCCTGCGCCTATATTTAAATGCCCCACCTCTGAGTTTCCCATTTGTCCTGTTGGAAGACCAACATCATTGCCGTCTGCAGACAAAGTAGTATTTGGATACCGCCTCATTAATACATCGAAATTAGGTGTTTTTGCTCTTTTAATAGCATTGCCCTCATAGTCAGGTCCAATGCCCCATCCGTCAAGTATAATCAATGCAGTTACTTTATTCATAGTTCGACCTTTCTGATTCAATAATTAATGATTTTAATAAATTCATCAGCTTTTAGGCTGGCTCCTCCCACCAAGGCACCGTCAATATCTGACTGTTCCATTATTTCTTTGGCATTGGAAGCTTTTACACTGCCGCCGTATTGGATAATCATCTTATCGGCAGCTTCTTTTGAGAAAATCTCAGCTAAAACCTCTCTTATATATGCTGACATTTCATTAGCCTGACCACTTGTGGCAGTCTTTCCTGTTCCTATTGCCCATATGGGCTCATAAGCAACAACTAACTTTTCCCCTTCACTTATGCCGTCTAAATCCTTTATTAACTGTTTTTTAACGGTTTCTTTTTCAATACCTGCTTCCCTTTGCTCCAGGGATTCACCAACGCATAAAATAGGTTTAAGACCGTACTCTAAGGCAGCTTTGACTTTTTTGTTTATAAACCGGTCTGTTTCCCCAAAATGCTGTCTTCTTTCTGAATGGCCTATTATTACATATTCAAGACCTAAGTTTTTTAAAATTGCCGGTGATATTTCTCCCGTAAAAGCACCCCTGTCTTCAAAGTACATATTCTGTGCCCCAACTTTTATCGGTGAATTCTTAAGCTCTTGTATTACCGGATACAATGATGTAAAGGGGGGACAAATCAATACATCAACATCCTCATTCAAGACTGAGGAATTTAATTTTTGCACAAGCTTTATGCTTTCTTCTACATCATTGTTCATCTTCCAGTTACCTGCGATTAATTTTCTTCTCATTATACCTCCTATTCCGGGGACCCTCCTTCAAAGGACATCACACATGGAGTCACTAAATTTTGCTTCCCCCTTCCTTATTACGGCTGTTTTATCTATTGTCTACCGCTTCAATTCCCGGAAGCACTTTACCTTCCAAAAATTCCAGGGAAGCTCCGCCTCCGGTTGAAATATGGGTAATACTATCTGCCAGCCCTATCTTTTCAACAGCTGCAGCAGAATCGCCGCCGCCTATTATTGATATGGCTTCCTTGTTATCTGCAATTGCTTTTGCCACTGAATTAGTTCCATTAGCAAAGTTATCCATTTCAAAAACACCTAAGGGACCGTTCCAGATTATAGTTTTTGAATTCTTTATTATTTTCTTAAACATATCTATAGTTTTTTCACCAATATCAAGACCCATGTAGCCATCAGGTATTTTATCTGCATCTGTTGTGAAAAATTCAGTATCATTTTTAAATTCTTTAGCAACAACCGTATCAAGAGGCAATAATAATTTTACATTTTCAGGCGTATTTTCAATTATGCTTTTTGCAAGCTCAACCTTGTCTTCTTCAAGCAGGGAGTTTCCTATATTGTATCCTTTAGCTTTAAGGAAAGTATACATCATACCCCCCCCGATTAATACATTATCAGCAATATTTAATAAATTTTCTATCACTCCTATTTTGTCTGATACCTTTGCTCCGCCTAAGATGGCTGTAAGAGGTCTTTTAGGCTCTTTTAAAGCATTTCCCATCATCTCTACTTCTTTTTCAACCAAAAATCCAAGTGCGGAGGGAAGGTATTCACATATGCCTGCATTTGAAGAATGAGCCCTGTGGGCAGTGCCGAATGCATCGCTAACAAATATGTCCCCAAGAGATGCCAGGTCTTTTGCAAATGTGCCTGCATTCTTTGTTTCTTCTTTCCTGAATCTTGTATTTTGTAAAAGCATTATATCTCCGGCTTTAAGCTTGGCTGCCTTTGTTTTTACTGTGTCATCAACTACCAGGTCCCTGTCTTCAAAACAGATCCCCTTTCCTAAAAGATAGCTTAATCTTTTTGCTACAGGTTCCAGTGAATATTTTATGTCCGGCTTACCGCCGGGTCTTCCAAGATGTGACATCAAAATTAGGGCAGCACCCTTGTCCAAGAGATAGTTAATTGTTGGAAGAGAAGCTTTAATTCTTATATCATCGGTAATATTGCCCTCTTTGTCTAAAGGAACATTAAAATCACATCTCACTAATACTTTTTTGTTTTCAAAGTTTAAATCTTTTAAGGTCTTTTTCATATTAAACCTCCGGAATATCCATAGGGGACACAAAAGACGTGTCCCGTTTTTTTACTTTTATTCTTTTATTTCATGGAGCCCCAATATTTAGCTAATCTCACCAATTGGGCAGTAAATGACATTTCATTGTCATACCAGGCAATCAGTTTAACCATTTGTCTTCCGTCAGCTTCTATTAATTGAGTGGATAAGGCATCAAATATGCATGCATAGTGACTTCCTATAACATCGCTTGATACGATGGGGTCTTCCGTATATGCCAATGTTTCATTGGCTGCATTCTTAAGAGTTTGATTTACTTCTTCAACAGTTACATTTCTTCCAAGCTCTACTGTTAAATCAACAACTGAACCTGTTAATGCAGGAACCCGGAGTGCTATACCGTCAAGTCTCCCTTTTAATTCAGGCATAACAACACCTACAGTTTTAGCAGCTCCTGTTGATGCAGGAACAATATTAGCTGCTGCTGCCCGTCCCCTTCTTGCTCTTATACCGCTTTTATGTGAGTTGTCGTGAATATTCTGGTCATTTGTATAGGCATGAACAGTGGTCATAAGCCCCTTAACTATTCCAAATTCATCGTTTAATACTTTTGCCAGGGGAGCCAGGCAGTTTGTCGTACATGATGCCGCAGACACAACTGTTTCTGTCCCATCCAAAATGTTATGATTTACATTATAAACAATAGTTTTTAAGTCTCCTTTGCCCGGTGCCGACAGAAGCACTTTCTTTGCTCCTGCCTTAATGTGAGCTTGAGCCTTTTCTTTATCATTAAATTTTCCGGTGCAGTCAATAACCAGGTCTATGTCCAGTTCACCCCAATTGCAGTTTTCAGGCTCTTTTACCCTGGATGTGATTATTTCCTTGCCATCAACATACATTATGTTGTCTTTGTAGGAAATTTTATCAGTCATAAAATTACCATGTGCAGAATCATACTTTAATAAATATGCCAGTGTCTCCGCATCTGAATTCGTGTTGATTGCCACAACCTGGAAGTCTTCATCCTGGGCCATCAGCCTTAATGCCAATCTTCCAATTCTCCCAAATCCGTTAATCGCTACTCTCACCATATTATAGTCCTCCCGTATTTGTAATATTTAATTCATAAATCTATCCTTATTTCAACAGATGTCTGCCGGAATAAGGACTTATGTAATAAGTAGATTATATCATATTAAATAAATATTGTGTAGCAGTTTTTGACAAAAAAAAGAATATGCACTATAAATATTGTATATTCTTCTTTAATATCTTCTTCTCATGGCGGATGACGGTATTCTTAAATCATCCCTATACTTAGCTACCGTCCTTCTTGAAATATTTATACCTTCTTCGTTTAATTTTTCGGTTATCTTTTGGTCACTAAGGGGTTTTTGCGAACACTCTCCATCTATTAATTTTTGTATTGCAGATTTAACGCTTGTAGATGATACTGAACTACCGTCCGTTTCACCTACACTGCTTGCAAAAAAGTATTTAAGCTCATAGAGACCTCTGGGTGTCTGCACATACTTGCCGTTAGTGGCCCTGCTTACTGTTGATTCATGCATGCCTATGTCATCTGCCACATCCTTTAAAACCAAAGGCTTTAATGCCGACTTTCCTTCATCGAAAAACATCCTTTGAAATTTTAAAATTGATTCAATGACTTTGTACAGAGTCATTCTTCTTTGATCAATGCTTTTAATGAGCCACATTGATGAATTCAGTTTGCCGGTTAAAAACTTGTTTGCTTCCTTATCCTCCAATTCACTTATCATGTTTTTGTAATAGTTGTTAATGGTAAGTGTAGGCAGATAGCTGTCATTTATTATAATTATATACTCATCGTTAATTTTTTCAATGGTTGCATCGGGTACGATATATCTAATATTATCGCTGTCTACAATGAAGCCTCTTGAAGGCTTTGGCTCAAGCATTTTTATTATATCGAAAATATTTTGAACCCTTTTTATGGATATATGGAGTTCTTTGGCTATCTTTTGAATTTTATTGCTTGCAATGTCTTCAAGATATTTTTCAGCAATAATATAGGCATTCTTATCCTGAATTCCTTTTTCTTTCAGCTGAATCATCAAACATTCGCTTAAATCCCTGGAAGCAACTCCTACCGGGTCAAATGTTTGTATAAGCCTTAAAACTCTTTCAACGTCAACAATATTTTCATTTATCAATAAACTTATATCTTGAAGGGAGCATCCCAGATAACCTTTGTTATCCAATGATTCCACAATGAATTCGCCGATACGTTTATCTTTGTTTGTTTTAACGCTCATACCAAGCTGAACCATCAGGTGGTCTTTTAAGGAAAGTTTTTTGGAGGTATAGCTTTCAAAGGATTGTTTGTTTTCGTTATCTGCGTACCTATCATATGTTTTATAGCTGAAATCGTCATATTTCTCAGCTAATTCTCTCCAGTCCATATCGTCATATTCTTTGTTTTCTGCCGCCGGTTCATCGCTTGAAGAGGCATCACTTTTATTATCGACAGCTTCCAAAAAAGGATTGGTTTCTAACTGCTTATTGATAAAATCTGTCAGTTCCACATTGTTGAACTGTAGAATTTGAATAGCTTGCCTTAACTCAGGTGTCATTATTAACTTTTGTGTTTGAGAAAGGTTTAATTCAAATCCCATTTTCATGATATCACTCCTCCCATGTCTATTATAACAAAATATCATAAATTTTCAACAAAAATTAATTGTGCTAATAATAATTATAGTTAAATCAAGCAAAACAAAAAAATTCTTCATCAATATAATCAATATAAAGATGAAGAATTTTTCTGAAGAAATTGGGTTAGGCCATAAAGGGCATCACGCAGGGTTAGGGCATCTTCAGCAGTCTATTTGTTCTTTTGCTATATAGTCATTATCAGCAAGGATTTTTAAAGCTTCATTTGTTTTTGCTTCACTCACTAAAATAATCGGTCCTGTGCATCCCATTCCGCTTTCAGCATATACTCCTTTACTCCACAACAATTTAACTGCATCCTCTAAATCCATAATTTCTATTCCTGATATTTGTGAAATTACAACTTCTTTTGGAGGAGGGGCAGCTTCTGCCTCTTCTGCTGCAGGTTTTTTGGATGCTTTTATTTCCGATAAAATTTCACCTAAGCCTGCTTTCTTTGCTTTATCGAATTCTTCCTTTGCAATTTGCAGGCAGTTTCCTTTAATTAAGTCTCCCGCAAACTTTATTGCCCCTTCAATCAAGGGAGCTCCTGATGCTCTGGAAATAATAAGGATCAGCTTGTCAAAGTTTTCCCCTATACCGGGTCCATAGCCGTAACCTAATGATTCATAGCTTCCTCCCGTTGTATAGGATGAAAATATTTTAATCATCAGATTGCCTGTAAGTGAATCCATAACCATTACATCACAGGAACCTGTAAGCAAGTCATTGCCTCTCATAACTGCTCCCCCGTCAGATCTTCCTGACCGGGCAAAATTTATTTCATAGCCCTTGTTTTTAAGCTTGTTTAATGCTATTTCAGTTTGTCTGGCACCATCTATGTTTAAAATTCCAACCGTGGGGTTTTTTATTCCGCAGGCTTTAGCTG
>CAZAYQ010000035.1:0-13362 GCA_964489345.1 uncultured Clostridia bacterium
GACGAAAGGAGCAAACAAATTTGATGCATTCCCCTGCGTATAGACCTAACCCCATTTTTCAGATGCATTCCCCTGCGTATGACCTAACCCAATATGTTCTAATGAAAGCTAAGAACACCCCAACTTCGGTTGGGGATTATTATATTTTTTGACAAATATTGATTTTAGCACTATAATATATTATGTAAATTTTTGTAAAGATATAATAAAAGAAGATGAAATAATAGGAGTATATTATGTATTATAACAATTTTGGCGAAAGAAGATTATCTATGCTCATGGATTTTTATGAGCTTACAATGGCAAATGGATACTTTTCCAATGGAATGAAGGATGAAATAGTATATTTTGATTTATTTTTCAGAAAAAATCCGGATGGTGCCGGCTTTTCTATAGTGGCAGGATTAGAGCAGGTAATACAATATATAAAACAATTAAGGTTTTGCCGCGAAGATATTGAATACTTAAGAAGCAAAAATCTGTTTACGGAAGAATTTTTACAGTATTTGAAGGACTTCAAATTTTCCGGAGATATATATGCAATTCCTGAAGGAACTCCGGTATTTCCCAATGAACCATTGATTACGGTAAGAGCAAAAACAATTGATGCTCAAATAATTGAAACGATGATGCTGTTAACAATAAATCATCAAAGCTTGATTGCCACTAAGGCAAGCCGGGTGGTAAGGGCTGCAAAGGGTAAACCTATAATGGAATTCGGCGCAAGAAGAAGTCAGGGCTATGATGCTGCAATTTACGGAGCCAGAGCAGCTTATATAGGGGGAGTGGTAGGGACAGCCACAACATTGGCAGATGAAGCCTTTGGGGTGCCCGCACTGGGAACAATGGCCCATTCATGGGTTCAAATGTTTGAAAGTGAATATGAAGCATTTAAGGTATATGCAAAATGTTATCCTGACAGCTGCAATTTACTGATTGATACCTATAATACGGTAAAAAGCGGAATACCAAACGCAATCAGGGTATCCAAGGAAGTTCTGGAGCCCATGGGCAAAAGGCTTAAAGGAGTCAGAATTGACAGCGGAGATATTGCATACCTAAGCAAGAAGTGCAGAAAGATGCTGAATGAAGCAGGCCTTCATGACTGTGCAATAGTTGCATCAAACAGCCTGGACGAATTCATTATTTCCGACTTATTGGACCAGGGTGCTAAAATAGATTCCTTCGGTGTCGGGGAAAGACTTATAACAGCTAAGTCAGAGCCTGTATTCGGATGTGTTTATAAGTTAGTGGCAGTTGAAAAGGACAAAGAGATAATTCCAAGGATTAAAATATCAGATAATGAGGAGAAAATCACCAACCCCGGCTACAAGAAGGTGTGGAGGCTCTATGACAAAAAAACAAACAGTCCTATTGCAGATGTTATAACACTGGCTGATGAAAAAATCGATGATTCAAAGCCTTATACTATATTTGATGAAATTCATACCTGGAAGAAGAAAAGAGTAACAAGATTTTATGCAAAAAATCTCCAGGTCCCTGTTTTCATAAACGGAGAATGTGTTTATGAAAGCCCGGGCTTGGATGAAATTAAAGCATATTGTCAAATGAAGGTGGGCAACCTGTGGGGAGAGGTAAAAAGATTCACCAACCCTCACAGCTACTATGTAGACCTGTCAAAAGATTTGTGGGACTGCAAGCAGAACTTGATAAATCATTACAGCTTCAAATGAGTATGACATAAAAAAGGGCCTGCGCCCTTTTTATTATGCCGAATAATTATCAAAATAACCTTGAATATAGACTATTGGAGTACCCTTGTCTCCGCTTCCTGATGTCAAGTCGCAAAGTGAACCTAAGAGGTCTGTAAGTCTTCTGGGTGTAGTTCCTTGCGATTCCATGCTGTCTTTTAAATCACAGTTTTTCTTCATAATATAATCAGAAATTGCTTTTTCAAGTTCTTCCCCTTCAAGGTCAGAAAACTGGTTATCTGCCAAATATTTAAGTTTTAATTCATTTGGAGTGCCCCTTAGTCCTTCCGTAAATCCCGGAGATACAACCGGATCTGCCAATTCCCAGATTTTCGCCACGGGGTCCTTAAAGGCACCGTCTCCATATACCATTACTTCAATTTTCTTGCCTGTTTCCTCAAATAACTTTTCCTGAATTTTTTCAACCAAAGTCTGGCAGTCTCTGGGAAAAAGCTTTACCGTATCTTCAGTAGCTTTGTTTGTGCCTAAAATTCCATATTTTTCATTGAAACCGCTTCCGTCTACCGGATGATTCAAAATATCATCCAAGCCGTATACTATTTCTGCACCGTTTGTTTTCAAAAGTCTTTTGCTTCTTTCCCTGGTATGAATATCGCAGGTAAGAACATTCTTGGTGTAGTTTAAAATACTTAAGGGATTATTTGCAAAGATAACTTCAACCTGGCAGCCGCTTTCTCTTATGATATCAGAATAATAGCTTATGTAATCCACACCGGTAAAAACATGCCTGGTATTTTTGAAGCGGCTTTTAAACTCATTTTCAGAAAGTATGTCTGTCCACGGATTAATATTTTCCTTTTCAAAAAGGACATTATCAACCAAAGGGTTGCCCACCTCATCAGAAGGATAGCTGAACATCAGATAAATTTTTTTAAATGCCTTGGAAATCCCCTTAAGGCATGTTGCAAACCTGTTTCTGCTTAAAATCGGAAATATTAAACCTGCAGTGTCGCATTTAAATTTTCCTTTTACATCTTTAGATATTTGTTCAGTATTTGCATAATTGCCTTGGGCCCTTGCTACTATAGCTTCTGTAAGACCTAGCACATCCTTGTCTCTTAAGGAAAAGTCTTCACTTCTTGAAGCTTTAAGGACGCTGTCAACAGTTATTTTTACTATGTCATCACCCTTTACAATTATTGGCGCCCTCAATCCTCTGACTACTGTTCCCACCATTCTTTCCATAACAGGTCTCCTTTGAATGTATTATACTAACATTATAGTACATTTAAGCACTTGTGTAAAATATTATTTCTTGCTGGACAAATCTATAAATATTATTTACAATATGGGTAATTCGAAATGAATTACAGGAGGGAAAATTGATAAAAATAGGTATGCGCAATATAAAAACAGCACTTTCTGTTTTTATATGTCTCTTGTTTTTTGAAGCTATTAACAGGGATAATGCTTTATTTGCCTGCATAGCTGCAGTGATTTGCGTGCAGAATACAATCGTGGACTCTGTAAAAATAGGGATATCAAGGATTATTGGAACAATGCTTGGAGGCTTGTCTGCAGCTTTGGTATTATTTATAGTCAACGCTTATTTTGATGAAAAAGTATTAATTTTCATTATACCCTTAGGAATTATAATATTGATTCAAATATGCGTTTCAATTAATATGAAACAGGCAGTGGCTATTTGCTGCGTTGTATACATGGTTGTTGTAATTTCCAAGAATCATGAAGATGGGTACATGTACTATACGATTAACAGGGTCCTGGATACTTCATTAGGCATAATAATTGCACTTTTTGTCAATAAGTATGTAGAAGTGCCGAAAAAGTTAATTGCAAAACTCAAAAGAGAAGCTGTTTATTCAGAAGAAATTGAAACTGAGACAGAAATAGAAAGAGAAAGAGAAGACTGAATAGGGCTGTGAAAAACTGCCTGAACAAGGAACTGGGAATTTAAGTGATAATAATACTTAGTCTATTGACATGACATAAATTTAAGGACAACTTCATAAAATTAATAAACCGGGATTTCCGGATTACTTAATTATGGAGGTTGACATGACTGGAGCAGATTTAGCTATAATATTAGCTTATACAGCGGGAATAATGATTGTTTTCATGACATCCTGGATATTTTTCAAACCGCTGAAATTTTTAGGAAGAATAATTTTAAATTCTCTCATAGGTGCTGTAGTCCTGATATTATTCAATTATTTCGGTCGATATACCGGTGTTTATATAGGTGTAAACGAAATTACCGCCCTTATTATAGGAATTTTAGGCCTACCGGGATTTATTGCTTTATTGCTGGTTAAACTATTAATATAAGAAACATTTAATTTTTATTGGACAATGATATTATGCTGTTATATAATGTCTAAAGGAAGGTGATTGTATGTGGCTTGAATATATTGTACTATTTTCAGTTGCAATGATGTTTTTCTCGATAGCATTGGTACTTACGGTTGAAACTGTTCATACCACCAACAGTATTTCTAAAAAAAGAAACAATAAATTATAAAAACAAAAGGAGCTGAAGCACTAATCCCAGCACACATGAATAAATGAGTTTTATTTATTAATGGAGGGGAGATAAGAGGATGGAAAAACCTAACATTATTTCAGGTATTAAACAGTATCGAAGCCAAGTAGATATAAATTTTCACATGCCGGGCCACAAAGGGAAGGCGGAAATTTTAGGTGAACTTGGAAAGAACATAAACTTTTATGACATTACCGAAACTCTGGGAACTGATAATTTACACTATCCTACCGGCTTTTTAAAGGATGCGATGACGTATATTTCCAAAGTTTACAGCAGTAAAAAATCATACATGGTTGTAAACGGAACATCCTGTGGAATTATTTCAGCAATAATGGCATGTACAAATCCGGGAGATAAAATACTTGTGCAGAGAGATTGTCACAAATCGGTTTACAATGCTTGTATATTGGGAGATTTAAAACTGTTTTACCTTTACCCTGATTTTAACAAGAAATATGGTTTAAATTTCAGTATCAGCCTGGATAAGCTTGATCAAATGCTAACCGATAATCCTGATATAAAAATGGTTGTACTGACATACCCTACATTTTACGGTATTTGTTTTGATGTGAAAAAAGCAGCAGAAATAGTTCATAAACACGGTAAAATTTTAATGATAGACGAAGCTCATGGTTCACACCTTCAATTTTGCAAGGACTTATTGCCGACTCCTGCGGAAAATTCAGGGGCGGACATAGTTACACAAAGCACTCATAAAACCATGCCATGCCTTACACAGGGTTCACTTCTGCATATATGTTCAGACAGGGTAAATGTCAACAACATTGAAACAATGCTGAGAATGCTTCAGACAACTTCTCCATCCTACATTTTGATGGCATCAATTGAAAATGCTGTTCATTGGATGGAAGAACACGGGGAAGAAAGATTAAAAAGAAATATCGAAATATTCAAAAAAAGAACATTGGAACTAAGAAATATGGGAATCAATGTACTTGAAGATGACTTCTTAATCAGCGAAGGCTTGTATGATTTTGATGCCACACGTGCTGTTATCAGCATGAGCGAGCTTGGAATAACAGGTAGTGAGCTTCAGGATATATTAAGGTACAAATATAAAATTCAAATGGAATTTGCCGACCTGCAGTATACGGTAGGCTATGTAACAGCAACCGATGAGCCGGAAGATATAAACAGACTCTTTGATGCTGTAAAAGAAATATATATAGAGGAATCCAAAAGCAAGGAAAAGAGAGAAATTATTCAAATTGAAGCATTTCCTCAGCTCCAGCATGAAAGAAAAATGAGGAAGGCATTCTATGCAGAAAACATGCTTCTTGATATGGACGAAGCCATAGGCAAGACTGCAGCAGAATTTATCATACCATATCCGCCGGGAATACCCCTTGTGTGCCCGGGAGAAATAATTGTTCAAGACACTGTTGACTATGTGAAAATTATGTTGGAAAACGGCATTAACGTAAATGGTGTCAACAAAAATAATCAAGTGAGAGTTGTTAAATGGAAGGAAGATTTATAGTACTGGAAGGCTCTGACGGTTCAGGAAAATCTACAATGGCCGAGAGAATAGGGAAATACTTCAGTGAAAAGGGCTGTTCGATTGAATTTACCAGGGAGCCGGGAGGTACCAAAATCAGCGAGAAAATAAGAGACCTGATTTTGGACAGAGACAACATAGAAATGGACTACAGAACTGAAGCTTTGCTTTATGCCGCGTCGAGAGCACAGCTGGTATCTGAAAAAATAATTCCCTGGCTTAAAGCAGGGAAAGTTGTAATAAGCGAAAGATATGTTTATTCAAGTTTAGTTTACCAGGGCCTTGGAAGAGGCCTTGGTATTGATGAAGTAAAGAAAATAAATGATTTTGCAACGGCCGGAATTAAGCCGGATTTGGTGATTCTACTGGATGTTGAGCCTGAAAAAGCATTGAAGAGAAAGCTCTTGATAGACGGGGGAGACAGGCTTGAAAATGAAGACATTTCTTTTCATAAAAGCGTATATGAAGGGTATAAAAAACTTTCATCGTATTTTCCTGAAATTATTGTTATTGACGGTGAAAGGACAATTGATGAAATATTTGAAGATATAAAGGAGCTATTAATAATATAGGGAGGGTCTTATGAAGCTGTTAACTGCAATAGTACAAAATGATGATGCCAACAAACTTATATCCGCACTTAGAGAAAATGGTTTTTCATCCACCAAAATGTCATCCACCGGCAGTTTTTTAAGCTCCGGGAACACAACCGTGATTTCAGGGATTGAAGATGACAAGGTTGATGAAGCGATTGAAATAATAAGAAGAATATGCAAGACTAAAAAGAAGGTCACTGCTGCCATACCCCCAAGTTCATTCAGTACCGTAGGGGGGTATTTACCCCAGACTATTGAAGTAGCAGTGGGGGGAGCTGTTGTGTTTGTAACTCCCGTGGACAGATTTGAAAAGATATAGGGGGAAGCCATGCTCTACAGCCAGCTGGCAGGACAGGAAGAAATAAAAACATCCTTGATTAAGTCTATAAACAAAAACCAGGTGTCCCATTGCTATTTGTTTGAAGGACCTGAAGGAATGGGTAAATTTGAACTGTCTTTAATTTTTGCCCAGTCACTTTTGTGCTTAAATTTTAACAGCGACCCCTGCAATGAATGCAAAAGCTGTATAAAAGTAAATTCTTACAATCATCCTGACCTGCATATTATTAATGAAGACGGGAAAAGCATTAAAAGGGAAGATATTGATGAGCTGATTAACTCAATAAATAAAAGACCCTATGAAGCAAAAAGAAAGGTTTATATAATAAAGCATGCTCATTTGATGACTCCCCAGGCAGCCAACACCTTTTTAAAAACCTTGGAAGAGCCGCCGGGAGATACTGTAATGATACTTTTAACCGTAAATTCAAGCCTGCTTCTTCCTACAATAGTATCCAGGTGTCAGGAGGTCAAATTCAGAAATGTAAGCAAGGAGACAATAAAGTTATATTTAAAGGGCTATGAGGCTGACAGTGTTGATTTAGCAGCAAATTATTCAAAGGGTATATTGAATAAGGCAATAAATATCATTGAGGGCAATGATGATATAATGAAGAAACGCCAGGAAATAATCAAAATTTTTGACAGGATAGTTAATTCAGATTCTGAAATTATTTATGAATTAGAAAATTACTTTGATGATAACAAAGAAAATATAGATTCAATAGTTGAAATAATGATAATGTGGATAAGAGATGTAATATTTGTGAAAAACAAGATGGAAAACCTTGTTATAAACAAAGATTATATAGCCCTCTTAAAAAAACAGGGGAAAAACATGGAAAATGATTCAGATATAATTGAATTCATGCAAAATACAAGTGACAATATAAAGAGCAATGTTAACTATAAAATTGCAATAGATAATATGCTTTTAAAGATTCAGGAGGTCTTTAAATGATAAAGGTAGTTGGCGTAAGGTTCAAAAAAGCCGGCAAGATATACTATTTTGATCCTGAGAAAAAGTGGATCAACAATGGAGATTTTGTAATAGTGGAAACAATCAGGGGAATTGAATACGGGCAGGTTGTTGTAGGTCCCAAGATGGTAAAGGAAGAAAACATAGTGCAGCCCTTAAAAAAGGTACTAAGACTTGCAACAGAAGAAGATATAAGAATTAACCGGGAAAACAAAGAAAAAGAAAAAGAAGCTTTTGATGTATGCTCTAAGAAAATAGAAGAGCATGAATTGGAAATGAAACTTATTGATATAGAATACACCTTTGATAATAATAAAGTAATTTTTTATTTTACAGCAGACGGCAGGATAGATTTCAGGGAATTGGTAAAAGATTTGGCAGCAATATTCAGAACAAGAATAGAGCTTAGGCAGATAGGCGTAAGGGATGAAGCTAAAATGATCGGGGGTATAGGTCCTTGCGGGAGGCATATGTGCTGTTCATCATTTTTAGGCGAGTTTTATCCAGTGTCCATAAAAATGGCAAAAGAACAAAAATTGTCTTTGAATCCTGCCAAAATATCGGGAATATGCTCACGCCTCATGTGCTGTTTAAATTACGAGCACCTGGTATATGAGGAAAATATAAAAAAGCTTCCGGACTTAGGCGATAAAGTACAGGTGCTTGGAACCAACAAAACAGGAATAGTTGTAGATATCAATCCTTTATTTGTAACAGCCAGAGTAAATGTTCAAAAAAGCGACGGAACCATTGAAGCGGAAGAAATTAGCGGAGACAAGCTCAAGGTTTTGGAAGGGGGCGCCTTGAAACAGCATAAGGCTGTGGATGCAGACATTGATATGGAAGAATTAAAGGAATTGGAGGATTAAATTAAATAATTATTTCAGCTTTTATTAAAAAACACTTTAAAATATTTGTAAGTAGTGCTACAATAAGAGATGACCATATTGGGGGAGGTGAAATTTAAATGGCTTACAAAATAACAGATGCATGCATCAGCTGTGGAGCATGCGAACCAGAATGCCCGGTAGGCGCAATTTCAGCTGGGGACGACATTTATGTAATAGACGCTGAAGCTTGTATTGACTGTGGAGCATGTGCCAGCGTATGCCCTGTGGAAGCTCCTCAACAGGACTAATAACAATTATTAAAAGGGATAGATTAAAGCGAAGGGGGACGCTTTAATCTATCCCTTTTAAAAGATTATATCCTTCCTTGTACTCAGGATGACAAACCTAAAGTTTCATATCATCAATCGAATTTAAGTAGTCTTCTATTTTTGATGCAACCAAGCTGACTGTAACTTCTTTAAAGGGGCTTTCTAAATTGCCTGCCTTCAATATTTCAAGGAAGGATTGGCTGCCTCCTATTTTACATATTTTTAAATAATCTTCCCATGCTTTTTCCCTGTCGGTCATAGATTTTAACCAATATTGATATGAACAAATTTGTGCAAGGGTATAGTCAATGTAATAAAAGGGGATTGCAAAAATATGCCCTTGCTTGAACCAGTAAGTACCTTTATTAAGGAATTCATTGTTATCATAGTTTTTATAAGGGGTATATTTTTTTTCTATATCCCGCCATGCCTTTTTTCTTTCATCAGGCGTCATATGGGGATTTTCATAAACAATATGCTGAAATTCGTCAACAGTCGCTCCGTAGGGTATAAAGCACAAGGAATCAGCCAGGTGAAAAAATTTAAATTTTTCAATATCTTCCTCAAAGAATGATTCCATCCAGGGCCATGTTATGAACTCCATGCTCATTGAATGAATTTCTGCTGCTTCAGAGCTTGGGAAAGAATATTCAGGAGGATCAAAATGCCTGCTTTGGTAAGATTGAAAGGCATGGCCGGCCTCGTGGGTAACAACTGTTACATCGTCCTGGGTGCCGTTAAAGTTAGCAAATATAAAAGGACTGTCATAGTCATGGATAAATGTGCAGTAGCCTCCAGCCTGCTTATTAGGCTTTGTTTTTAGGTCAAACAAGTCCCTGTCAATCATTATGTTTATAAATTCATGAGTTTCAGGGGACAAGTCTTCATACATTTTCTTGGTACGGTCCATTATCCATTCTTTATTACCTTTTGGAGCAGGATTTCCTTTTGTGAAATTCAAGGGTATGTCATAATATTTAAAATCATCAACACCTATTCTTTTTGCCTGCTTTTCTCTAAGCTCATTTGATATGGGAACTATGTGGTTTAGAACATGGTCTCTGAATTTTTCAACATCTTGAGAATTGTAATCAGACCTTCCCATTTTTAAATAAGCAAGGGGGATATAAGAGTCAAAACCTAATTTTAACGCTGTTTGGTTTCTTACCCTCACCAATTTGTCATAAATTAAGTCAAATTTCCCTTCATTTTCTTCGAAGAAAGAGCTCCATTTTTCGTAAGCTTCTTTTCTTGTACTGCGGTCTCTTGATTCCATGTATGGAAGCATTTGAGACAAGTTTAATGTTTTTTTGTCATATTCAATCTTTGCAGAAGCTATAAGTTTGTCATATTCGCTTATGAGCTTATTTTCTTCCTGCATAAGGGGAATCACCTCATCAGAGAAGGTTCTTATTTCCATTTCTGCCAAAGTAATCAGCTGGGGGTGTATTTTTTTCTTCAGTTCTTCCTTAAATTTTGAATTCAAGAGCTCCTTGTAAAACTCAACCCTCAGGCCGTTAAATTTAGGAGTTGTCATATCCATATAGTCCTTTTCCTTATCATAAAACTCATCGGCTGTATTGATGGAATTACGGATATGTGCCAATTGTGCCATTGTTTCAACCTGCTTTGACAAAGCATTTATTTTTTTAAAGAATGAATACTGGTCATCAGCAGAGTTTGAGTTTTTAAAAGCATTAATCAAATTCAAATATTTTTCTTTAATATCATCATAGTCAGGTCTTACATACTTAAAATCGTTAAATTTCATATTGGTCCTCGCTTAATATTTTCTTAATATCGATGGATAAAGATAATTATATTATAACAAACATTACTAAACATGCAAGACTCCAGCCATAAAAATAAGTTTGCAGTAGATTGTTATGAATGATATAATACTACAAAGACTCCGGTCATATGTGAAATAAAGGAAAACTTATGAAGAACATAATTGTAAAGTTATTAAGAAACAGCATAGCAGAAGAATTGGAAATTGAGCCGGGGGATGAACTGTTAACCGTGAATAATTCCAAAATCCAAGATTATATAGATTATAAATACCAAATTTCCGATGAAATAATTTATCTTGAAATTAAGAAGAAAAACGGAGAAATTTGGGGGCTTGAAATTGAAAAGGAATACGATGAAGATATAGGAATAGTATTTGAAAATCCTCTCATGGACAATATCAAGGTGTGCTCAAATAAGTGTATTTTTTGCTTCATTGACCAATTGCCAAAGGGTATGAGAAGAACCTTGTACTTGAAGGACGATGACACCAGGCTTTCTTTTCTCTACGGCAATTTTATAACTCTCACAAATTTAACCGATGATGAAATAAACAGGATTATAAAATATAGAATCAGTCCCATTAAGGTATCGGTCCACACAACAGACCCTGAACTTAGAAAATATATGATGGGCAATGATAAGGATTTCGATATCCTTGAATATTTAAAAAGGTTAATCGATGCCCATATAACTGTCGATTGCCAGATTGTGCTTGTAAGGGATGTAAATGACAAAGAAAAACTTTCTGAAACTGTAAATGACTTATCATCACTCCATCCGGGACTTAGAAGCATTGCTGTTGTTCCGGTGGGACTTACAAGGCACAGGGAAAAGCTGACAGACCTTAAGCCCTACGATAAAGAAAGTGCACAAGAGGTCGTAAGCCGGGTTACAAAGCTGCAGGAAAAGCTGCTTAAAAAGCTGGGCACCAGATTAATTTTTATTGCAGATGAATTTTATATATTGAGCGAAAATGATTTTCCTTCCTATGAAGAATATGAAGATTTTGATCAGCTGGAAAACGGAATAGGTATGTGCAGGCTGTTTGAAAGCAAAATTGAAGAAGAATTAAAAAATATAAGCTGTGAAAAGGTGGCAAAAGATGAAGTTACCCTTGTAACAGGAGCCGCTGCTTATGATTTAATGGTTGCTGCAGCTGAAAAAATTATGAGCTTAGTAAATGTGAAAATTAATGTTGTAAAAATTATAAATAATTGTTTTGGAGACAAAATAACCGTATCAGGGCTTGTTACCGGAAAGGATATAATAGACCAGCTTAAGGGGAAGGATTATAAAAATCTGATTTTGCCGGGGAATATGTTCAATGACAGCAATGTAATGCTGGATGATATGGTAATTGAGGATTTGGAAAGAGAATTAAAGAGCAGGATACAAATTTGCAATCTGGAGACAGATTCCCTGCTTGAGTTAATTGTTAAATAAAGGGAGGAAAAGATGGGAAGACCTATAGTAACTATTGTGGGCAGGCCTAATGTGGGCAAGTCAACACTTTTTAACAGAATTGCAGGCAGAAGAATATCCATAACCGAAGATACTCCCGGCATTACAAGAGACAGGATTTATGCTGAATGCCAGTGGCTTGACAATTACTTCACTTTAATAGATACCGGAGGAATTGAACCTAATACAACGGATACAATATTTGAACAAATGCGGATTCAGGCTGAAATAGCCATAGATATGGCAGATGTGGTACTCTTCATGGTGGACGGCAAGGAAGGCCTTAGGGCTGACGACACAGAGGTGGCACAGATGCTCAGGAAGGCAAATAAAGAAATAATTCTTTTAGTAAATAAAATGGATAGATTTGTAGATGAAGATAACATATATGAATTCTACAAACTGGGACTTGGGGACCCTGTTTCCATATCTTCTGCCGAAGCTTTGGGAATAGGTGACCTGCTGGATGAAATTATTTCAAAATTTGACAAATCAATGAATACTGAGGAAGAGGATGACAGTATAAAAATTGCTGTTATTGGAAAGCCCAATGCAGGGAAATCTTCAATAATAAACAAAATAATAGGCGAAGAGCGGGTAATTGTAAGTGATATTCCGGGGACCACAAGGGATGCCATCGATACGAAATTTGAAAGCAATTACAAAAAATACACTCTTATTGATACGGCCGGCATAAGAAAAAAGAGCAAGGTTTTGGAATCTGTCGAGAAATACAGCGTGTTGAGGGCCTTTACGGCAGTTGAAAGAGCAGATATATGCATACTGGTTATCGATGCTGATAAGGGAGTGACAGAGCAGGATATAAGAATTGCCGGATATTCCCATGACAGCAATAAGGGAATGATTATAGCCGTCAACAAGTGGGACCTTATTGAAAAGGACAACAAAACTTTCAAGGAATTTACAGATGATATAAGACAAAAATTAGCCTATGCCCCATATGCACCTATTATGACAGTATCAGCCCTTACCGGGCAGAGAGTCAATAAAATGCTTGATGCTGTTGATGAAGTATACAGCTTTAGAAATTTAAGAATATCTACGGGAGTATTAAATGACATCCTGACTGAAGCAGTTCTTATGAATCAGCCTGCAACGGTAAAAGGGAAAAGACTAAAAATTTTTTACGGTAGTCAGGTTGCCGTAAATCCTCCCAAGTTTTTAATCTTTGTAAATGATAAGGAAATTGTTCATTTTTCTTATGAAAGATATATTGAGAATAAAATCAGAGAAGCATTTGAATACAAGGGCACAC
>CAZAYQ010000036.1:0-13313 GCA_964489345.1 uncultured Clostridia bacterium
GCAAATATGGGAATTACAAGGACATTTCAAAATATCAGACTGTTTAAAAAGCTTACTGTATATGATAATGTGCTTACTGCATGTCATAAACTGGCAGATTACAGTCTTTTGGATTCGGTTGTTAGGTTTGGAAAATTTAAGCCGCAGGAAAAATGTTTAAATGAAAAGACTGCTGAGCTTTTAAAGTTAATGGGTTTATGGGATTATAAGGATGTTGTTGCATCAAATCTTCCCTATGGTCTTCAGAGGAAGCTTGAAATTGCCAGGGCTTTGGCACTGGAGCCCAAACTTTTACTGCTGGATGAGCCGGCAGCCGGCATGAATCCTGAAGAAACGATTCAGCTTGTGGAATTAATAAGGGAAATAAGAGATAAATTTGAGCTGACAGTCCTCTTGATTGAGCATCATATGGATTTGGTAATGGGTGTCTGCGACAGGATTTTTGTGCTTAATTTCGGCATACCTTTGGCTCTAGGAACTCCGAAAGAAATTCAAGAAGACAAGAGAGTGGTTGAAGCTTATCTTGGGAAGGAGGAGAGCCATGCTTAGTGTAAATAATCTAAATGTTTTTTACGGCGGTATTCATGCTCTCAAGGGAGTGACCATAGATGTTCAGGAAGGTCAGATAGTTTCAATCATAGGCTCAAACGGAGCAGGCAAGTCTACACTTATCAATGCAATAAGCGGCATTGTAAAATATAAGGACGGGGAAATCACTTACAAGGGCGAAAAACTTCCCAAACAAGCTCATAATATAGTTAAATCAGGGATATGCCAGGTCCCGGAAGGAAGAGTAATTTTTGCAAACCTTACTGTAATGGAAAATTTAAATATGGGTGCTTTTTTAAGAAATGATAAGGACGGTATTGAAAAGGATTTGGAAAAAATATTTACACTCTTTCCCATATTAAAGGAAAGAGAAAAGCAAATTGCAGGTACTTTATCCGGGGGAGAGCAGCAGATGCTTGCTATGGGAAGGGGTATTATGTCCAGTCCCGAGCTCATACTTCTTGATGAACCTTCCTTAGGACTTGCACCTTTATTGATAAATACAATATTTGACATCATTATTGAAATCAAAAAAATGGGAAAGACAATTCTTTTGGTTGAACAAAATGCATTTAAGGCCTTGTCTATTGCAGACAAAGCTTATGTTTTGGAGCAAGGCGTAGTGGTGATGGAAGGGCTTGCCTCTGATTTGATTAAAAATGAAAAAATACAGGAAGCGTATTTAGGCAAGAAATCAGGGTCTGACTTGTCAATATAAGTTACAAGCGGCTTAAAAGGGGACTAATTTGTTGTGACAGGGGGACGGGGTTGTTGTCATAAACTTATGACAACAACCCCGTCCCCCTGTCACCCCATGTCAACATTTTGTCATTATTATTTTTTAATATTGATTTTATTGTAATATAAAGTTATTATATACATAATAAAAAAAAGAGGTGATTATATGAAGCTTACTTTCTTGGGACATTCGGCACTATTAATTGAAGAAGGAAATTTCAAAGGACTTGTGGATCCTTTTATAACAGGAAATTCTTTGTGCAAAACATGCCTTGATGAGCTGGTTGACATAACTCATATTTTTGTAACACACGGCCATGGTGATCATATTGGGGATACAGTCTCCATAGCAAAAAAAAGTCAGTCTTTGGTAATCAGCAATCATGAGATTTCTGCATACTTAAGTAAATTTAAATTAAGAACTCATGCCATGCATATCGGGGGAAGGACCAAGTTTGATTTCGGAACAGTAAAAATGACAAATGCTCTTCATGGCTCAGGTATTTCCGACAATGGAAACATAATCTGCGGAGGTAATCCGGGAGGCTTTGTTATAGAGGTAAATGGCAAGAAAGTCTACCATGCAGGTGATACGGGACTTACATATGACATGAAACTACTTGAGGATGAAAATATTGATGTTGCTTTTCTTCCCATAGGAGGAAATTATACAATGGATATTGATGATGCTGTTAAAGCTGCCGATTTCATAAAGGCAAAAGCAGTAGTGCCCATGCATTATAATACCTTCGGACTTATTAATGCTGATCCCCAAATATTTAAAAACAAAGCAGCATCCAATGTTATAATATTGGGTATCAATGAAAGCATGGATATATAGGGGTATAATTTTCATTGTTGATTAGTAAAAACCCATATGGTATAATAACAATATTACGAAGGTCAGGGAGGTCACATGTTTGCTTTAATACTGATACTAAATGATATTTATAAACTTGATGAAATAAATGAATTATTCTATGACGAAGAACTGGGAGCTACTACCATAGACAGCCAGGGAATGGGTAAGGTCCTTTTAGATCATAACATAAATCTGCCTATGCTTGACAGTGTAAGAAAGCTCATAGACGGCAGAAAACCATACAGTAAAATAATATTCAGTGTTGTAAAAGACAGGGAAAAACTTGATAAAGTAATTGAAAAGATTAAGGGAGAATTGGACTTTTTCGAGGAGCCGGGCACAGGATTTATGTTTGTAATGCCTGTTATAGAAGTTTACAGCCACAGTACGGAAAAATACGGAGAATTAAGATAAAAGATAGAAATATTCCCAAAAAAGTATGGTATGCCATGCTTTTTTGTATGCCTGAATTTTCCCCTGCCTATAGCCGAAAATATTTTATATTCTTATTGACAAGGATTATCAACCGGAGTATAATTAAATTGGCAATTGATAATGATTATCAATTACAATATATCTGGAGGATAATCAATATGACATTAGATAATATAAAACCTGGTCAAGGAGGAATTATCTCATCAATCGGCGGACAAGGTTTATTGAGAAGAAGACTTCTTGACATGGGTTTAACACCTAATACCTGTGTAAAAGTTAGAAAGGTTGCACCCATGGGTGATCCGATAGAATTGTCTCTGAGAAGCTATATATTGACAATACGTAAAGATGAAGCAGCAAAAATAGAACTGAAAGAGGTATTTGACGCATGAGTGTAATTGCCCTGGCCGGCAACCAAAATTCAGGGAAAACCACATTATATAACAAATTGACAGGAAGCAGCCAGCATGTGGGTAATTTTCCCGGTGTTACAATTGAAAAAAAGGAAGGCCAATTAAAAAAACACAAGGATATTTTTATAGTAGATTTACCCGGTATTTATTCTTTGTCTCCATACTCAATGGAAGAGGTTGTTACCAGGGATTTTTTACTTAAGGAGAAGCCTGATTTAATATTAAATATAGTTGATGCAACAAATATTGAAAGAAATTTGTACCTGACCCTGCAGCTTATGGAATTATCAATACCCATGGTTATTGCATTGAATATGATGGATGAAGTTACAGCCAGTGGAAATTCCATAAATGTACAAGGATTATCCTCTCATTTAGGAATACCTGTAGTTCCCATATCAGCAAGCAAGGGTGAAGGAATATCTGAACTGATTGATGTTGTCATAAGATCAGTTAAGGAGGGCTCTATTCCTAAGAAGCATGATTTTTGTGTTGGCGAAGTACACAAGGCCATACATTCCATTTCACATTTAATATTTGATCAGGCAGAAGATGCAGGTTATCCTGCAAGATTTGCTGCAACAAAGCTTGTTGAAGGTGATGAGCCTACTTTCAAAAGTTTAAAAATAACGGAAAATCAAATGCACATTATTGAGCATGTTGTAGAAGATATGGAGGAAGCCTTAGAAACTGACAGGGAAGCAGCCTTAGCAGATATGAGATATTGCTATATAGAAACAATCTGCTCTGAAACCGTAGTTAAAAAGCAGGAAACGAAGGAGCAGGTCCGGTCGGAAAAAATAGATAAGGTATTGACACATAAATATTTCGGGATACCTGTATTTTTAGGTCTTATGTTTATTATTTTCTGGATGACTTTTAGCGTTATAGGTGCTCCTCTTCAGGAAGTTTTGGAAGAAGTTATCAGCCTGTTAACGGATATAACATCAGATGCATTGATTAGCATAGGAGTCAGCGATTGGGTCCATTCACTTGTAATTAACGGTGTTTTTGTCGGTGTTGGAAGTGTTTTGTCCTTCCTGCCCATTATCGTGGTATTATTTTTCTTTTTGTCCCTTTTGGAAGACAGTGGATATATGGCAAGGGTAGCATTCTTAATGGATAAACTGCTTAGAAAGATAGGATTATCAGGCAGGTCCTTTGTACCCATGCTTATTGGTTTTGGCTGCAGTGTTCCTGCCATTATGGCAACAAGAACCTTGGCCAGTGAAAGAGACCGGAAAATGACAATTGTTTTGACTCCCTTTATGTCCTGCAGTGCTAAGCTTCCTATTTATGGCATGATTACAGCAGCCTTCTTTCAGGAAAATGCTGCATTGGTTATGATTGGACTTTACGTAACGGGTATTCTTGTTGCCGTATTATCGGGTCTGTTATTGAAGAGTACCATATTTAAAGGGGAGCCGGTACCCTTTGTAATGGAGCTGCCCGCATACAGAATACCTACAAGAAAAAGTGTTTTAATACACATGTGGGAAAAGGCAAAAGACTTTATACAAAAAGCATTCACCATAATATTTTTGAGTACAATAGTGATATGGTTTTTACAAAGCTTTAACTGGTCTCTGAGCATGGTTGAAGATAGTTCAAATAGTATCCTTGCCTATTTTGGATCCTCAGTTGCTCCGATTTTCAAACCTCTTGGTTTCGATGATTGGAGGGCTTCAACAGCACTTATAACCGGATTAACGGCAAAGGAAGCAGTTGTAAGCACCTTGAGCGTATTGACCGGGGCTGTTACAGATGTACAGCTGTCAGAAATACTGTTTACAATATTCACACCCTTAAGCGCATTTGCATTTTTGACATTTGTATTATTGTACATGCCTTGTTTTGCTGCTTTTGCAGCAACAAAACGGGAGCTGGGTTCATGGAAGTATGCTGTTTTAACTGCTTTATATCAGACAGCTGCTGCATATGTGGCAGCAATCCTTGTTTATCAAATAGGCAGCTTGTTTACAGGAGGTTAATATGAAACTGGCAGATGGAGTAGTTCTTTTCATAATTGCAGCAATTGTTGTTGCTGTAATAAAAATTATGAAAAAACAAAAGGAAAAAGGCAGCAGCTGCTGCTCAGGATGTTCAGGCTGCAGCAAGGCAAGGGACTGCACAATTAAAAAAATGTAAAAGTCTTAATTAAAGAGTTTTGCATTTCAATAACATATTTATTTCTCACGAATATATATAAGATATATATTATGTGAGGTGAAAATATGGATTTTATAAATAATCAAAGATTTAGTGAGGGAAGCCTGGATTCTTTAGCAGGGATATTCAGAGGAAGGGGCAGGAATGTTATAAGAGCGGAAAATGCCTTTATTGAGGAAATTAATATCGTTAACAGAACAGCCTATGTAACAATATCCTATGGTCTTTCAGAAGATTTTAATACTAGCAGCATGGAGCTGGTTACATTGCTTGTAGGCTGGGATACTGATATAATGGACCAATTTGGACAGTCTATGTCAATAAGGGACCTAAGAGAAGGAATGAGGGTGGATGCAGTATTCTCGTCTGCCATGACAAGAAGTATTCCTCCTCAGTCAAAAGCTTACAGGATAACTGTTATCAGTGACAGCACGGGGTCAAGTTTTACAGAAGGCAGAGTTCTTGAGATTGATCCTGCAAACAGGTTTTTGTACACGGGAATTCCTTTCGATTTAATGAGTCAAACCAGATTTGTAGTAACAGATGCAACAACCATAAGAGACAGGAGAGGAAGAAGAATAAGATTAAGGGATTTGAGTCCCGGTGACTTTGTAAGGGTTGAACATGCAAATTTCATGACAATGTCTATACCGCCTCAAACTACCGCCTTTGATATACAAATTCTATAGATAAGCAAGCGGTCAACATTACAGACCAATTAAAAGGATTTGAGCTTAAGCTCAAATCCTTTAATTTTCAGTTATAATAAGCTACCGTTAAATGAACAAATTTACATTGGATTCCTCAGCATCACCTAAATAAGCACCTACCCCTGCAAGTTCAACGCCGTCTATTAATTCTTCTTTTGTTATACCCATTACATCCATAGACATGGTGCAGGCAATCATTTTTACGCCGTTGTCCATTGCCATTTTAATCAAATCTTCCAATGAATCAATATTTTTATCCTTCATTACCTTCCGCATCATAGCTGTACCCATCCCTCCCATATTCATCTTTGACAGCTTCAGCTTATTGACACCCCGGGGCATCATTTTGCCGAACATTGCATCAATGAAAGGTTTTTTGATATTTTGGGGTTCAGGTTTTCTTAGAACATTAAGTCCCCAGAATGTGAAAAACATTGTAACAGGTCTTCCCATGGCAGCAGCACCGTTGGCAATAACAAAGGATGCAAGAACCTTATCCATATCGCCGCTGAAAACTATGATGGTTTTACCATCATTTGACGCTTGGATTTGTGTTTTGTCTAAATCCTTTTCGGCTGTTTCCCTGCCTTTTTTAAGATATACAATATTGCTTTTGCCCTCTTTTTCTACCTTAAGAAGGGTATTGCCTGTTCTTCTGCTCCAGGCTTCCACATCCTTGGCAAATCCTGAATCAGTGGCAGATACTTGAATAATATCTCCATCATTTGCACTTTTCATTGTTTCGTATACCTTCATAATAGGACCTGGGCACTGTAAACCGCTGCAATCCACTTGAATCGATGCTTTTATTTCATCTGCCCCGTCAAAATTGTTCTCTTCTGACCTGCTTGTTCCAGCTATGTTTTCGATAACTTCTCCTTCATTTTTATTGAAATAGTCGTAATAAACAGATTTATAAAAGTTTGTTCCCGCAGGATAAATTGAAACATTTTTAAAGCCCTTTTCCGCCAGTACCCTGGCTGCATTGTATGAGCGGACGCCAACCGAGCACAGGATCATAATATTATCATCTTTATTCAATTCAGATATTCTTTCTCTTAGTTCACGCTGAGGAATATTTATGGTTCCCGGCATTTCAAAAACCATATGCTCTGCTTCCTCTCTTATGTCAAGAAGGGTGTATTCACTTTGTTTTGAAGGGTCAATAGCATTCCACCTGCTGAATTTAACCTTGTTTTGCATTATATTTTCAGCTGTGAATCCAAGCATATTTACAGGGTCTTTTGCTGAAGAATAAGGAGGTGCATATGCAAGCTCAATTTCTTTTAAATCATAAATGCTTCCATTCAATCGAATAGTGGTTGCAATAGTATCAATCCTTTTGTCTACGCCATCCTCACCTACTATCTGTGCTCCAAAAATCTTTTGTCCATCCGGTGAGAAGATCATTTTAAGTATCATATTGGAAGCTTCCGGATAATAACTGGCATGAGATTTTTGGGATATGGTTGCAATGAGATAATCTTTACCTTCTGTCATGCCCATTCTTATCAATGTTTTTTCATTAGCGCCTGTCGAAGCGACAGTGAGGTCGAAAACTTGTGCAACAGAAGTTCCTTGAGTACCTTTATATTCTTCCTTTGCCCCGTATATGTTGTTAGCACATATTCTTGCCTGCCTGTTTGCCGGACCCGCAAGGGCAATCATTGCCTTCCCCTTGTTTATAAATTCCTCTACCTCGATAACATCGCCTAATGCATATATATCAGGGTCAGATGTTTTTAAATACTTATCAACTACAATTCCGCCCCTTTGATTCATTTCAAGACCTGCATCCTTTGCTAATTGGCCGTTTGGCCTGACACCGATAGATAAGATCACCAAATCAGCAGATAAGGTTCTTCCGCTTGCTAGTGTAATTGTTATTTGATTGTCTTCGCTTTTAAACTTTGCAACACCATCTCCTAAAATTAAATTTACATTGTTGACTGCCATGTTTTGATGAACCAGCTGTGCCATTTCATAATCTAAGGGAGCCATAACCTGATCCATTGCTTCAGCAACGGTTACCTTTAGTCCTGTTCGATGGAGGTTTTCTGCCACCTCCAAGCCTATAAAGCCCCCGCCTATTACAACAGCATTTTTAGGATTGCTTTTACTTGTATACTCTTTTATTCTGTCTATGTCGGTAACAGTCCACAAAGTAAAAATATTTGGCGAATCAATCCCTTCTATAGGCGGCCGCAATGGTGATGAACCTGTTGAGATTACCAGGGTATCATAACTTTCTTTATATATTTCGCCTGTTTTTAAATTCTTGATATCCAGAGATTTGTTTTCTCTGTCAATGGATATGACTTCCGTTTCCACGCGAACATCAATATTATAATTGCTCCTCATGGCCTCAGGGGTTTGCACAAGCAAGGACGACCTGTCCTTTATTACATTGCCTATATGGTATGGAAGCCCGCAGTTTGCATACGAAATATAGGGACCTTTTTCCAGTAATACTATGTGTGAATTTTCATCAAGTCTTCTCAGTCTTGTTGCAGTTGACGCACCTCCTGCTACACCGCCTATTATTAAAATTTTTTTATTCATATTTCCTCCCTATTGAACACCTAAAATTTGTATTATTAAATTTTTTACTTCTTCATTTATAATCTGATAATAAATTTCCGTTCCGTTTCTTTCTGCTGATAGTATGCCTGCTGCTTTAAGTTTGGAAAGGTGCTGGGATACGGTAGGCTGGGGAACGTCCAGGCAGCACCGGATATCTGTAACATTGCTTTGCTTTTCCTTTATCAGCATTGCTAATATGCATAGCCTCACAGGATGAGCTATTGATTTAAAGAGCTCTGCTTTCTCCGACAATATTTTTTTGCTTGCTTCCTTATTGCTGAAATCTATCATTTACCCTCCTCATATTGCAATATTTGTATATTAGAATATTAGCATATAACGATATAATATGCAAGAGTTATTTTATGAATTTTTATAGAAGATGGTTAATTTTATAAAATTGTGGTAAAATGTAGGTATATACATAGATGGAGGCAATATGGAAATTATAAGATCTTATGAAAAATTAACTGAACTTATTGAAAAAAATGATATGGTATTGATTTATTTTGGGATTGATGGCTGTGGTATATGTAAGTCAATGATAACAAAAGTGGAAAATATGATTAATAGGTATCCTAGTATTCATGCTGTAATGGTCGAAGCGGATAAGAGTCATGCTATAGCTGCAAGATACAATGTTTTTACAGTTCCTGTAATATTATTATATATTGAAGGGAAAGAAACAATCAGGGAAGTAAGAATAATCAGTTTGGAAAATTTGGAGCAAAAAATCGCAAGGTATTGCCAGATATTTTATGTTCAATAGATTTTAAATAGAATTATTACATTATTTAGTCTTTTCACCGAAAAGCTCATGGTCGGCCTTCAATAGTTCATCGATATTTTTACCTTTCAGCCATTTATTCATTTCTTCAAGGTTAAAAACCAGGGGCATCCTCTTGTGTATAGGGGAAACCGAATCATTGGAAGTCCGGGTTATGATAGTATAGTATATATCAATACTTTCATCAAACAAGCTCACCTGCTTGTCTTTATTCCTGACTATTTTGTACAAGCCGGCCATATAAATATTGGAGCCGGCTTTATCTATTTTATATTTGTCCTTCTTATGGTCTTCTTTTTTCCATTCAAAATAATAGGAAGCAGGAACAATGCATCTGTTGGATAAAAACAATTTTTTAAACATAGGTTTATCATTTATTGATTCAGCTCTTGCATTAATTATCAAGCCTTTGCCGTCCCACTTGGGGAATCCCCATTTAGCCAAAGCCGGCTTCATTTTATTATCATCCTCTATATAAATGGGGGCAATGTTTGCAGGGAAAATTTCACCGGCTTTATAATTCTCATATATGTTTCTTTGAGCCTCTTCCAATATTTTTTTCATTTCATTATTGTCAATATCAATGTAATATCTGCCGCACATATTAACCTCACTATTTATGAAGCGTGCATTTCTTTAAATACATTAATTGTATCAAATACACTTTCGTGGTCAAGAGCCTTTACATCAAATTTCAGCAGCTTAAATGTTGTCTCAAGTACAAAACTTATGCTGAATACATATATAACCGTTCCCAATCCAACCTTGGCTCCCAAAAACCATCCGATTAACAATACAGCAGCCTCTATTGTCCCTCTAACTGCTCCAATGGGAAGCTTAGGGAATTTCTTTCCTAAGGCAACCATCAGAGAATCCCTGGGACCGGCTCCAAGACCTACTCCAATATAGAGATAGGATGCTATGCATATTATAATCTGTCCTGTTATAAGCATTATAACCCCTGTAAAAAAATTCTGCATATATGGGATAATTCCTGAATCTATTATTAAATCAGCAAAGACACCTATCAGTATGGTGTTAAGTATTGTTGCAAATCCAATTTTGTCTTTAAAAATCAAAACTAAAGCTATTAAAATTATTATTCCTGTAATAATTGATACATTACCGTAGGAAATTCCCGTAACCTTACTGATGCCAATGCCGAAAGCATCCCAGGGAGCAAGCCCTATATCAGCATGAATGCAAAGAACTAAACCCAAGGCATATATAAAAAGCCCGAAAACTAATCGTATAAGTTTTTTTAAGTATATTTCCATTATGTCCTCCTATTTCAATAAGCTAATTTTACACATATTCACGTTCTCACGTGTGCTCTTTAGTATAAACAAATTTCTTGATTATCACAAAATGAAATAATATATTAAATCATTCCTAATTTCATAATCTATTTTTTCTAAAGCACGCAGCTGTTCTAACACCACAAAATAGTATCTTATGATTTTTTTCATTTTTTTATATTGTTTAGTTCGCTTCATAAAATGCTAATACAATAATATCATGATTATTGCTAATCGTAAATCATAATTTAATTAATTTTCCAAGTAAGAATAAAGAATATTTATTATTATTAAAATAGAAAGGTGCTGCTATTACAATAATGGGATTAGCAGCGGGGGCTGAGGTAGCACATACAACTATCTCAGCTATAGGAGATAGAGCGGGGAATACTCCATATGAAGATGTTGCTTTATCACTATTAACATGTTATGGTAAGGATACGGGCTTAAACTTAGTAATTGGACGGTACGAAAAAGCGGGCTTATGCTTCAATTAAGTGAAGCATAAGCCATATTAATAAACATCAAATATTATTTAGCAGGAGGTAAAAATAAATTGAAATATAAAATTCTAACAATAAACTTAGGGTCAACATCATCAAAGATTGCTGTTTATTTTAATTTAAATGAACAATTTAAAATATCAATAAATCATTCTAAAAATGAATTGTCTGAATTTTCAACTATTTGGGATCAAAAAGATTTTAGAAAAAATATAATTATTGAAACTATAGATGAAAAAGGCTTTAAGTTACAGGATTTTGACGTTATAGCATGCAGGGGCGGCTGTGTAAAACCTATACCGGGAGGTATTTATATAGTAGATGAGGAAATGATTGAAGATTTGAAAAGTGAAAAATACGGTTCACATCCAACCAATGTGGGAAATCTTATTGCATATGAACTTGGGAAAAGTGCAGGAGTCAGTGTAATTACTGCTGATCCCCCAATGTCAGATGAACTGTGCAGATTTGCAAGATATTCAGGTATAAAGGAAATTAGCAGAATAAGCAGTTTTCATGTACTTAATCAAAAAAGAACTGCAAGAAGGGTAGCAAAAGAGATTAATAGAGAATATGAAGAATTAAATTTAATTGTAGTTCATTTAGGTGGAGGAATTTCAGTAGCAGCACATCAAAAAGGAAAGACAATTGATGTAAATAACGCACTTGATGGAGAAGGACCATTTTCTTGTGAAAGAGCCGGAAGCTTGCCATGCGGAGATTTAATTAAAATGTGCTATTCAAATAAATATACCCAAGAGGAAATGCTAAAGAAAATTAACGGAAAAGGCGGTTTAATGTCATATCTTGAAACAAACAGTGGCCTTGAAGTTGAAGATAGAATAAAAAATGGTGACAGCTATGCAAAGGAAATCTTTGAAACTATGGCATACCAAGTTTCAAAAGAAATTGGTGCAAATGCAGCAGTGCTTAAAGGCAAAGTTGATGCAATAGTACTTACAGGAAGTCTGGCAAATTCGCAAAACCTTGTAAACTGGATAAAAGAGAGAACAGACTTTATTGCGCCTATATATCTATCTCCCGGAGAAAATGAAATGCTCTCCTTAGCAGAAAATGCATATAACTATCTTACGGGGGAAGATGAAGCTAAAATTTATAAAGATACTGAAAGTGAAGGTGTTAAAATACATGCTTAAAAACTTGGATGAAATAATGCAATATGTTAAAGATAATAAGAAAAAGAAAATTGCAATAGTTGCTGCTGAAGACGAAGAAATAATTGAAGTAGTGGATGAAGCAACAAAACTGGGATTAGCAGAGTTTATTTTTGTAGGAAGCAGGCAAGTTATATATAGTGTATTTAATAAAAACAATAAACAATGCGATTATGAGATCATAGATGAACCTGACCATAAGAAGGCTGCGGAAAAGGCAGTTGAACTTGTTCATTCGGGGAAAGCAGAAGCCTTAATGAAAGGCAACCTTCATACAGGAGTATTTCTTAAAGCTATTTTGAATAAGGAAAAAGGATTAAATCTAGGGGGACTTATAAGTCAGGTTTCAATTTTTGATAAAGAATATGGCGAAGGATTGCAGCTGCTGACAGATTGTGCTATTTCTATTGAACCTAGCTTAGAAGAAAAGAAACTTATAATTGAAAATGCGATTTCATTCGCAATAAAATTAGGTTATTCCAGACCAAAGGTTGCGTTATTATCAGCTCTTGAAGTAGTAAACCCTGATATTAAAGATACTTATGAAGCAGCAGTGCTAAGTAAGATGGGCGATAGAGGACAAATAAAAAATGCTGTAATTGATGGTCCTTTTGCTTTGGATAATGCAATTTCGCCGGAGGCTGCCAAATATAAAGGAGTAAAGGGCGAAGTAGCAGGGCAGGCAGATATAATAGTAGCCCCTAATTTACAAGTAGGAAATACTTTGACGAAATCTATAACATTTTATGCTCATAAAAATGTTGCATCTGCAGTAATAGGTGCAGGAGCACCAATTATTATGACTTCAAGGACCGATTCATTAATGAATAAAATACTTAGTATTGCGATAGCATGCTATATATCGTGATCAATAAATAAAAATGTAAGCACTGGGGATTTTCCTAACGCGCTGTTCCGGTTTCCATAATTTTTTAACCGGCGACAGTGCAATCAATTCTTTAGCAGCACGAGAATCAAGTATTCAAATACACTAATTTTAATTCAAGATTTTTATTTGTGTTTGTAAAATAAATATGTTATATAGCTGGTGGTTTCTTCTGTTGTCTTTTTTAAAATAAGCTCTGAATTGC